>VBFM01000084.1:0-3030 GCA_005882595.1 Chloroflexota bacterium | reverse complement strand
CCGCAATTCAGCGTCCCAGGTTGCGTTGGACGCGCATCCTGTCTATCAGCATTTTCTGGCTCGCGTTGAGTTTCCACTGGGCCGCTTTAGGTATTATCATTCTTCCCAGCCAGGTTTTCAAGATTGCGGGCAATGCCGACAAGGGTGTGGCTTTAGCGTTCGTGCTGGTGCCAGGCGCGTTTGTATCACTGTTTGCCAATCCGCTTTTTGGTATGTTGAGCGATAGAACGCATGGGCGTTTAGCTGCCTGGGGCCGCCGCCGTCCATATATTCTGATTGGCACGCGGCACGCTGGTCAACGTGGCCGCGCTCGTCTGGATGGCGGCAGCGCGCGATATTCTTTCATTGGCAATTGCCTATGTGCTGGTGCAATTCTCTAGCAACGCGGCCCAGGCTCCATTCCATGCCTTGCTCCCAGATATTGTGCCTGAAGAACAGCGCGGCCTGGTTTCTGGCGTGATGGGCCTGCTCGCCATCGCCGGCACCATTGCAGGCGTCGTTGTGGCCGGTCTATTCATCGCTGCATCTCAACCACTGCCAGCATACTTGCAGGGTCTCTGGCTGACCTACGCTATTATCATTGCCGTCCTGCTCGCCTTAATGCTGATTACCATTGTTTCCGTGCGCGAAAAAAAGTACCCGGCAGCACAAGGGGATGCACAAGATTTTGCGCCATTGGCGCAGAATCCCTGGTTCAAACGTATACCGCCATACCAATTACGTAACGTTTTTGGCACGTTGATGGTTGCGGGAGCAGCGTGGGGTATCATGCAGTTGTGGAACGGGCAGCTTCCAGGTTTACATATCACCGCGAACGTGCAACAGGTGATGCTCGAACTGATTGTGACCGTCGGCCTTCTACGCCTGTTCGACTTCAATCCTCGCCGCGACCCTGATTTTGCCTGGGTGCTGCTGACCCGCCTGGTAATGATGCTGGGCATCTATACGATTCAGGCGTATTTCCAGTATTATATGCGTGACGCGGTTGGTGTGCCCGACCCCGAACGGCAGACCACGAATTTTGTGATCATTATCTCGCTGACCAGCCTGGTGAGCGCGCTGGCCGTCGGCTGGCTCTCGGACCGTTTCGGGCGCAAACGCATGGTCTACTTCTCCGGCGGTTTTATGGCGCTGGTGGGCCTGACCTTCATCATTACGCATTCGCTGGTAATCGTGCTGGCGGCCGGCGCAATCTTCGGGCTGGGCTATGGAGCGTACCAGAGCGTCGATTGGGCCTTAGTCGCGGATGTGCTGCCGTCTGAGAAGCATTTCGCGCGTGATATGGGCATCTGGAATATTTCCCTCTCACTGCCCCAGGTTATCGCGCCGGTGATCGGCGGCCCAATCATCGATCACTTCACGCATGCCGGTAATCCCCTGGCAGGCTACCAGGTGATTTTTGCGATGTCGATCATTTATTGCTTGATCGGAACGGTGACGGTGCGGTTTATTAAAGGGGTGAAACGTTAAATAAGGAAAGGAGGTTACCGTTAGATGCAAGAGGAAATGAAGAGATTGAGCCAGGAAGTGCAAGCCATGCTGGAAACAGTTGAAATCTTGCAAGATGCCGAGTTGATAGAAGCCATACGCGAAGGCATGAAAGCTTTGGAGAATGGCAATACTGTCTCTCTCGAGGAAGCTAAGCGAGCACTCGGAATGGAATGAAGTGGCAAGTTGAAAATTCAACACCTGCATTGAAGCAGCTTGAGAAAGTTACTGAGTTCAGGGCTGATAGATTCCTAAACAGGTATCACTTCGTCCAGGAAGTGATGCATGGTCTTGAGGGGTACACCTGTCGCACTTTTGCGCAACATGAGCATTTCGGCGGCGATGCTCAAGGCGATTTCGTCGGGCGTTTCGGCTCCGAGGTCAAGGCCGATGGGCGAGTGGACCTGGGCGAGTTGTTCACGTGTGATGCCATCTTCGAGCAGGTCACGGAATATCTTTTTGATTTTGCCGGGGCTGCCGATCATGCCTACATAGCGGGCATGGGTTTCCAAAGCGGCGCGCAGGGCGTCCTTGTCGAGATGATGCCCGCGCGTGACGATGACTATCCAGCTTGCCTCGTCGGGCTCGAGTTCGCGTATAGTTTGCGGGATATCGCCAAAGGCCAGTTGTATCTTCTCGCCAAAGACCTGTGGGTCCGCCAGGTCACGGCGATCATCTACGACGACGATACGAAAATCAAGGGATGTTGCCAGGCGCGCCAGCGCCTGTGCGACGTAGCCCGCGCCAGCGATAATGAGGCGAGGCTCTGGATAGAGGACTTCAATGAACAGTTCGAGTGTCGCGCCGCAGCTACCGACGGCCTGGTCAGCATCCAGATGGATGTGAACAAGGCTGGAATGGCCCTCGCGAAGCGCCTGCATTGCTTCCTGCGCAGCCTGGGCATCGACCATTGCGCCGGAGAGACTTCCACTGGTGGAGCCGTCGGCGTGCACTAATAATTTGGTGCCGACTCCGCAAGGAGCCGCGCCAATGGTCTTCACTACGGTGGCTACCGCTATGCGTTCGCCGTGTTTTAAGGATGCTTGAATTTCGTTATAGATGGTCGATGCGCTCATTGGTTCTTACCTGCCTGTACGCTTGAGTATACTCAATCATTGAATAGTAATACTATAACACATATTACATCCAGATGCGCCAGCGATCAGGGGAATCGACGCCGGAATCGTCGGAGAGTTCGGCGTAGTTTGGCCACAGGGTGGCACCGGGTTCAAGGGCTTTATAGGCAATGGCGATGGCGCCGGCCCAGGTTTCGTCGACAGTCAGGGCCTGCATCTCTTCCCGGCTGAAGAAACGCGCATCGTCGATCTCGTTGGGATTGGGGCGCAGGTCGCTGATAGGAGAGAGCAGTTTCGCGCGAAACATGAAGAAGTAGTTATGTTCTCCGTCGTCCATGACCCAGAGCCGCACTCCCATTAAGCCTTCGATCTCAACCCGCAGTCCCGTTTCTTCAAAGGTTTCGCGTGCGGCAGCCTGGTCGGGCAGTTCGTCAGGATTGACGCGCCCGGCTGGCAGCAGGTAGCG
>VBFM01000083.1:4870-9764 GCA_005882595.1 Chloroflexota bacterium | reverse complement strand
CGTTATAGATCAAGAAGGTGCGCCATTGCATGTGATTGACGCCCGCCAGGAATGCTGCCCACGCCCGCAGCACAGCGACGAAGCGGCCAAAGAAGACGGTTTTGTCCCCATGTTTGGCGAAAAACCTTTCGGCATAATCGAGATGTTCCGGCTTTAAGAACACATACTTCCCGAAGCGTTGAACCAGGGCGCGCCCACCTGTGCGGCCGGCCAGGTACCCAATATTATCCCCTATGATAGCGCCGGCGGCCGCACAAGCGATCACAATAGGAATATGGAGTTGATGATTCGTCCCCGCGTAAAACGACGCCAGCAGGAGCATAGTTTCGCCAGGGAAAGGGATGCCTGCGCTTTCGATCATGATAAAAAGGGTTACGGCTGGATATCCAAAGGTATTCAGAGTATTTTGCAGTGTTTNGTGTTTGAAGCGAGATAAATGCTGCTAACGGTCCACTTAAGATAGTGAGTATCCGTATTTGTAAGATGAGTAGCCAGCGCACGAATCAGCCCTTTCGATGACTATGCTCGCTTCGTCAGGTTGAAAAATGTTTGACATTATGCGCAATTATAAGCCTATCCAAACAGCCGCGCAACCCGATGGCATATGAGTCATACACAATGTACTATTTACGTGAACGCCTCTCGAAGGTTGTTTTGCTGGCTGTATGATGCCATGTGATAAACGCGATGAGAAACGCGAGCAGGGGTGGCACGATCGTTGTCAGGCATACCAGACCCGTCCAGATGCCAAAGGGCGGATAGCCATCCTTAAAAAGATACGTCAGAAAAGCTGAAGCGGAAAACGTCAGCGTAAATGCCAGCAGCGCGCGACCAACGCGGCTGTGGCTAAGGGGCAGGGAAACGGCTGCCAGGCCTATCAGCCAAGTGATATACCAGTCAAAGAACCAGGGAGTCACGATCAACAATGCGCCTAGCGCGGCGAGAGCGGCAAGCGTAAAGGTGCGGATTGAGGGCGCATGCCACATCCAGATGGCACCCACAATACACATGATACCCAGAATGGCAATGTTGATATCATCCCATATTTTCCGAATACTGAATATCTGGATGAGAATGCTCCCCATGGTATCAGCAGGCAGCCTATGATCGTGGCCCCACACGAGAATAGCACGTAGGATAGAGTTTTCCGCGAACAGGGCCGAGGGCGGAGTCGTAAAGCTAAGTTGAATATCGTAGATGCTGTGACCTATCCAGAACGGCCCATAGAAGACAAGCGCGATCACACCCAAGGTAATACCTGAGATCACTGCTGCAGAGAGAGCCGGTTTCCAGTGATGAACAGATGTGACCTCGACTGAATGGCTCCTCGATGCGTGCCATGCTTTCCATGCAATGAACACAATGAAAAGTGCGATCACCGGAAGTGTGGTGAATTTTACCAACGCAGCCAGCGTAAAGGCGATGAGCGGGGGCAGATACTTGGCGAAGGAAGTGTGCCGTGCTGCTGAGCACGCACTGTCAGGAATACGCCGAGTAACAGGAAAGTCATCATGAAGACATCATTGTGCCCACCGAGACCGCTCTCCAATAATACGAGAGGATTCCAGGCGTAGAGCAGCGCCCCAAGCGTAATCGTGCGCGGTGATTGCCCCATCTCACGCAGGGTTTTCGTTACCAGCCAGATGTTGAAGAGATGGGCCGCCAACGCGAAGAGGCGAAATGCCAGTACATAATCGATGGGCTGAGGCCCAGCCAGGAAGCCCAAAAATCCACAAACCGCCAGCCAGAGGGGGCCATAAGCGGCGACGGTTTTTCCCCAATAGTTCAAAGGAAAGTAGGGATCATGAGGAAAAGCCGCTATAGGAGCAAAGTAGGGGTTTGCGTGATAATTGGCAAGCAAACGGCTGTAACTGGCATAGACGAGAATGTCGTGTGAAAGCATGGCGGGCGTAAATACAAAGATCAAGCCTGCCAGCGCTGCACCCGTCCATAATAAATACCGGGTTTGCCGATGCACGCCGCTTTCCGCGGGTAGGCGGGCGATGTAGAGCACGCATACTCCATAGATGACAAACAGAAGCGCGATCAGCCCCAGAAACTCGAGGTAATTACTGTTAACCTGAGAAGCCTGCGCGTTGGCGTCCAGGCCAAAATCGTTGGGCAACCACGAGCCGATCCGCGCCAGCAATCCTCCCAATGGCGTTTGCAGCTGGATAACGGGATCGGGAATGCGGCTAAGCGGCGCGACCATGAATAAGGCACAAAGCACAAAGGCTATGGTGCAAAGTACAGGCGGCAGTATAAGCCTGGTAGCTACCATTGTGGCAGGAACTCCCGGTGATTTTTCAGTGGGTGGGCGTTCTTCTACAGGTTTTTCAATCATATACTGGTTTTCTCTCATACCATCCACCGGTTTAAAATAAACAGGAGCACCATAGCTGCCTGCAAAAACGGGAAAGCTACCATGATCCCCTGGTGCAGACGAGGATGCTTTACACCCAGCGCAGCTAGAGTGATAAAGCCGGGGAACATCTCCAGTACAAAACGCTGGTTCGATACCAACGCGTCGGCCTGATGTATCGCCGGGCTGATGAGCGTAAAGAACAACAATAATCCTATCCAGATGGTGTAACTGGTGCGCAATCGACGCCATCCCAGAATGGCCAGCGCGATAAAGCCGACGGTAGCTGCGAGATCGAGCAGGATATGCACCTCGTAAAATGAGCCAAACGGCTGGATGCTCAGGAGTTCGCGCAGCGCATCCCAGAAACCAACCCAGGGGAACGCAGCCTGCCGGTCCCAGTGACTTTGTACGGTCACGAACGCAATCGGATTGTTGAAGAGTTTCCAGCAGTACAGGCAGTAGATGAGCGTACCTGCCGGTATCAAGACGATAGGTAGAAGCCGGGGCAAAGTCTGGCGCAATTTGCTCAGGTTACTTTGCTCGCCGTCGATGAAATTGTGCCTTGCAATCCAGAGTTCGTAGAGATAAGGAATGACCAGCAACAGGCCGGCAGAACGGGTTAAAGCGGCGAACAAACCCAGCAGGCCCGCGAGCCACCACTTCTGGCGGCGCATTGCCAGAAATGCACTGGAGGTCAGGAAAAGAAACAACGCTTCGTTATAGGCGGCAAAGAAGAAAAAGGCGGTTGGAAAAATGCACAGGTAGAGTATTGTGCGCCGCCCAATCTGGTCACCCAGGACATCGCTTGCGATCTGGTACAACACGAATAAAGCGCCGAGCAGCGCCAGGTTGCTGATTACCATGCCAATAGCGATGTAGCCCTGGTTGCCGAAGAGAAACGCGACACCTTTGATGAGCCAGGGAAATAGGGGAAAGAAGGCTGTGTCAAAGACGTTTTGATAGCCGTATTGCGCGATGCGGGTATAGTTGGCGGCATCCCAGTGATTCCAGGAACTGAGCAAGCCCACGATATCCACCGCTTTGACCGGGTAGACATGCGGAGGGACCGGAAACAAAATAAAGCCAATATAAGTAGCGACAACCAGCAACAGGCGAGTTGCGATAAACAACCAGAGTATATCAGCCGTTGGCGCTCGTTTCATTGCGGTTTTACCTGTGGGATAGCATGACAGTCGGTGCTATCAGTCGATAATAAGGATAGGTACCCATTTTCATCAAGAGAGTTTTGGCATGGCTTGGACAAGCCCAGCCACTACTATACTTTACACAAAATCTGCAACTCACCCGGCCATTACTGTAAAGTAGCCATACGTTGTCGCGCTCTTTAATAGTAACGTATAGGGGTGTTCTTCAGGCACAATTGCCTGAAGAACTATACCATAGGGTGACAACTCCCCGCGGCTAAAGCCGGGGGCTTCTCAGGAAACGCAGTCCCCAGCGGGATACGTTGGCTCCTGAAGGCCGTGCCCCGGCCTTGCACGTTTCAAGATATTCTGGGCGGCATTGACATCACGGTCAGCCATGTACCCACAGAAAGGACAAATATGGGTTCGTACAGACAGCGATTTCTGCACAACCTCACCACATTTGTGGCACTTCTGCGAGGTGTAGCGGGGGTTCACTCGAATGACTTGATGTCCAGCACTTGCAGCCTTGGCTTCAAGAATGTCGAGGAATGCGCCCCAACTGGCGTCCATGATGCTTTTCGCAAGAGCATGATTTTGGAGCAGGTTGAGAATACTCAACTTCTCAACCGCAAGGACTTGATACTGTTCGGCATACTGCTTAGCAACTTTATAGTGAAAGTCTCTTCTTTGCCGTTTGATCTTCAGATGCGTTTTTGCCGTGTTTCTTGCTGCTTTTCGTCTTCGTTTACTGCCCTTCTTGCGCCGGCACAATTGGCGTTGCTTGCGTCTCAACGTTTTTTGCGAGGTGCGATAGAAACGAGGGTTCTCCACGGTGTTGCCCTCGCTATCGGTGAGGAAGGACTTGAGCCCTACGTCAATGCCGATGTCAGGATGCTCACAGGTGCTTGGGTCATGTTCTGTCTTGGGCTCCATCTCACAGACAACGAGGGCATACCAATGCCCATCGGCTCTGTGAACAAGATGAACCGTCTTAGGCGTTCCCTCTATAGGGCGATGCATCTTGATCTTGAGCAGTTTCCCAAGCTTCGCAGGCACATGCAAATGTTTCCCGTCTGCATCCAGCCATGCATCACGAGAGATTCCGTACTGTCTCAGTTGAATGGAATGCCAGCGGTTCGGCTTTTTGAAGCGGGGAAAGCCCACATCAGGCATGCCCAACTCTTTGACAGCGCGGAAACGTTTGAGGGCCTTGGTGAGACGATCTGCCAGCATTTGCACCGTGGTGGCTGGCACATGCTCACCACCACGTCCTTTGAATTGGGCGGTCAAATCATACTTGCTTGGGAACGTCCCATCACGCTCATACTGCTGATTCATCGTCTCCAGCATCTCATTGTACAGGAGACGAGACTCATGCAAG
>VBFM01000083.1:0-4864 GCA_005882595.1 Chloroflexota bacterium | reverse complement strand
TCCTTCTTCACGAAAAGGCGATACTCAAAGGTTCTCATGTATCCTACGGTACCAGATTAGGATATACAGGTCAAGTGAAAGGGCGACAATTCATCCCCATAGCTGAAGCCAGGGGCCCTCTTGCCGCATTAGGGTAGTAGAACATGCTCGTCAAGCATCAGCATGTGAGCCTTGCGCAAGAAAGAGCGACCAGTACTCGCGGGCGTTTTGCTCAAGTTCCTGGTGCGAACCAATCTCAGCAATGTGACCATCGACCAGCACCACAATCGTACCCGCTCTACGAATCGTGTCGTAGCGGTGTGTGGTAAAGATAATGATCTTCTCGTGAGCAAAGGTAGTCAGCAACTCGAAGATCTGGCGTTCGCCTACCGGGTCGAGGCTCGCGCTTGGCTCATCGAGAATGATCAATGGCGCATCGTGGTAGAGCAGGCGGGCCAGGGCCAGACGCTGCCACTGGCCCCCTGAGAGGTCAGTTGCGCCACCGAACCCGGCACCTACTATCGTGTCCAGGCCATCTGGCAAGGATTCGACAACCTCCCACAGCCCGGCCAGGCGCAATGCGTCTATGATGCGCTCATCTTCGCCTGGAATGCGCTCAAATTGCATCGTGACATTATGCCGGATGCTGAAAGGGAAGTGCGCGGTATCCTGGAAGAGCACGGCTTTGGTACAGGTGGCAAGGTCAACTTCCTCGTCAGCAGCTCCAATTGCGTGTAGCGCGCCTGTGGTGGGAGGAATGATGCCTGCAAGCAGCTTCACGAGCGTGCTTTTGCCCACCCCATTGGTTCCCACAATCGCAGTCAGCCCCGGCTTGAATTCGCACGAGATTCCGGTAAGGGCCATCTTGCGTGTTTCAGGATATGTGTAGGAAACCTCTTCCAGGCGGATGGCCTTCAGACGAGAGGCGGGTTCCGGAGAAAGGAAGACAGAAGGTATTAAGCTCTGATCATCGAACGCTTCCGTCGTAAGGAAGTCGAAGAGCGTCTGGGCGTAGATGAGTGATTCGAGTAACGAGCGGTACTGGTAGATGAAGGAGTTGATCATTCCCGTTAACCAGGCGATTCCAGGAATCATCACCGCGAAACTGGCGAGGCTCAATTGACCCCGAGCGATGAGGAAGAAAGCGGCAGTGAATGCCAATCCCAACCCCACAATCTGGACCAATGCGGCCCCGGTACGCAGCCCAAGAAAATGAACGGTCAGCTGTTTCAACTGGCTGAGATACTTCTCAGCCAGAGTGGCGTGTTCGCGAGTAATCAGATCGCTGCCATAGACGCGCACATCGCGCTGCCAGGGAGCGTCAACCTGCATATTGGTCAGCACGTCCATCCGTAGCTGGCTCGGTGCCGAATGTTCCTGCAATTCGTACATGGCATGGCTTAATCGCCGCTCGATCAAAGCAGCGGGAATGGCGATCAACAGGAGAGCCAGTACCATGAACGGGGCGAGTGTGAAGAGTGTGATGGCCAGAGCCACCAGCCCGAACAAGATAGGTGCGGTTGAGATCAGCGAATCTACCAGGGTGATGGATCGATGCGCTGCTTCACGGATTACCAGGCCATAGCGGGCCTGAAACGCGTTGTTCTCGAAGAGCGAATAGGGGACGGAGGGAAGTTTTCGCATGATCCGCTTGCTAATTACCACCCATGCCTCCTGGCGGAGGATGGTCGCGGACGAATCTCGGACGATAATCCCCAGCCGTTGAATGAGCATCAATGTCACCAGGACTATACCGGCAACTGCTACTGCCGAGGTGAAATGAGCCGATCCTCCTGCTCCTGTCATATATTGCAACAGGCGTTGTAATACTATGATGAATACAGGGTAAAAGAGTGGCTCGGCCAACGAGGCAACAGCGCTTACCACGAATGGGCGAGGCTGGGTATGGTACAGCAGATGCACCGTTGCACCAAGTGCAGAGAAGCGTGTAGGAAAAATCCTTTTCATAAATCAGACCTCCAATGCAAACCATACTGAGAATGGATGTTCCCCTTGGAAGGGAAGAAACGCCAATAGGCGAGGACGCAATGCTTTCTGCACTGCAAGGAGGTGCGCGGGCATAACAATACCCGCCAGACTCGACTGGCGTTTGGAGAAAGTACTCACATCTGCCGCTATAGATGTGAATGAAGTGAGTTATTCAGTAAGGTCAATAGTGCAAGTGCATTGGGTGAGCTTCCTTCAAGAATCAATAACATCTAGAAGGTCTTCCATGTTCCAGGAAAAGTATCTCATCCAACGGATCAGATGTCAATGGAACATTTTCCTATCTTCATCTACTCCTTCAACAATTCCTCGATCTTCTTCTCGATCGTTTGAGCCCTCGGAAAGAACACGGTCTCCTCGGGCGCGTTATAGGGCGCGGCTGGGGCTGGCAGCGCCGATATGAAGATGGGGGTGCCATCCAGGTCGTAGAAGCAGTTTTGCACGATCCAGGAGTGGAGATGGCGGCCAAAGCTGGTCAGGTCGGATTCCTCCGTCACCACGATGACGCGGTTCGCCTCGCGTACGGCGGCTGCCACGGTCTCTTCATCAAAAGGCGCCAGTGTACGAAGATCAACGATCTCAATGGAGCCTCCGCTGCGATTGACGATGTTGGCGGCTGCGGTGCAGGATTCCAATACCATTGTTCCCCAGGCCATGATGGCGATGCTGCCTGGACCATCGCCAATGCGCAGGCGGCGAGCCTTGCCAATGGGCAGCGTGTAATAGCCGTCGGGAACGTTCCAGTATTCCGCCATCGCCGCGATGATGTTGCCCTGATCATCTTTGGGCGGCTCGGAGCGGTAGAGGCGACCGCGTTCAAGGAAAGCGACGGGCGATTGCGCTCTCGCCGCTTCGAGCATGAGACCTTTCGCGTCAAAAGGCGTGGCGGGACAGATAGTAATCATGCCTGGCACACTGGTGAACCATTGCTCGCCGGCGTTAGAGTGACCAAATGCGCCGCCGCCAGCGCCGCCGCTTGAGATGGGGCCGCCGCCGCCACTGCCCGACTTGGTGCGGATGAGCACTGGAACCGTCCAGTCACCACTGGACTGATAGGAGGTGCGCGCCGCCATGCGGATGGTTTGCGCGGCAGATTGATGATAGTCTACAAATTGAATCTCCGCGCAGCGCGCTCTGCCGTCCACCATACCGGCGCCCGCGGCGATGCCGACGATAACCTGTTCGTTTAAGGGGCTGCTGATGGCGCGGCCCGGAAATTGCGTCACGAGATTGGCGGTTGCGCCGAAGACACCGCCCCTGGGGCTGCCGACATCCTGGCCATAGACAAAGAACCCATCGTCGCGCTTCGCCAGTTCCACCAGGGCCTCATTGATCGCGCCCAGCATGGGCAACTGCCGCTTTGCTCCTCGCGGCGTGTTCTCCTGCCATGTGGGTACATTCAGCACGTGCTGCATCACCCGTTCCGCCGTTGGTTCCGGCTCCTGTAGCACCTGGGCTTCGGCGCGCTCAAGCTCGGCGCGCACCTCCTTGCGGATACGCTCGATATCGCCTTGCTGAAGATAGCCATTCTCGATGAGCCAGCGACCAAAATTTTTCACCGGGTCTTTCGTTGCAGTTGTGGCTTCGATCTCTTCTTTCGTGCGATAGGCCTTGATATCGGTGCTGCTGGAATGTGGATCGAGCAGACCCAGGCGCAAGTGCATCAAAACGGGTCCCTTGCCTGAACGAATATGCTCGACCAGGCGTGTGCTGGCCTGATAGGTCGCCATAGTATCCGTGCCGTCGACCTCTTCGGCATAGACGCCGCCGCCCCTGGCCCATTCAACGAGCGACCCTGCCCACTGAATAGGCGAAGCGGCTGTAATCGCCCACCCGTTATCCTCGACCACCATCAAAATAGGCAGTTGATGAACAGCCGCCTGCCTGAAGAGCGCGTTGAAGTCATTGGTAGCCGCGCCGCCATCACCTGTGGTAAACATAATGATTTCACTGCGCTTCTCCCTTTTCAGGGCGAAACTAACGCCGCCCGCGAATGGTGCCAGCGCGCCTACTTCGCTGAAGGTGGGCAGGATGCGCTTGCGCCGATTGCTGTAGTGAGAGGGCATGTTACGGCCCGCGCCCATCGGTCCGGTGGTACGCGAATAGGCTTCACGCAGCGGTCCATAAATATCGCCCGTGCGCTGCAGCCATGCCCCCAGGTCGCGGTAGTAGAGGGACATCCAGTCATCGGGGTTGAGCGTGGCTGCGACGGCTGCCATACTTTCATGCCCGGCGCATCCAATATAAAAGGGAAATTTCCCCTGCGTTTTACGCGTTTTCAAGAGATCGTTGGTCACGCGTGCCGTGACCATTGTGCGGTACAGTGCAAGGATATCCAGCGGCTCTGCTGTAGTAGTAGCTTCCGTAGCTCTGGTATTTACTGTCATTCTGCCTCCCTGGGTCTGCATTGACTTTTCTGGCTTGTATAGTGGATGATACTTTCTGCCTTACTTCGAAATAATTATAGTATCCTCTCTTGTGAAAAGCAATGTGAGGATGCCACAGATGAAATCTGGTAGAAGCGTGTTATAATGCAGCAAAACAGGTGTATAGCCAAAACTAAGAGGAGGCTAAACAATGGGAAACCTTATCTTGAACTCGCTAGAAATTCGCAATTTTCGTGGATTTCAAGATCTCAAGATCGAGCGTTTAGGTAGGGTAAATTTGATTGTGGGGAAAAATAATGTTGGGAAGTCGAGTTTGTTGGAGGCGTTGCAGATTTATGCACGGCGGGGATCTCCTGAGATTATCTGGGAGATTTTAAAGACACGCGATGAAAACAGACAACCTGTTAGCCGTATTACTAGACGTGTAGTAAAAATTGAAGATTTACTTGCTTCGCTGAGATACTTATTCTATGGTCGTAAAGAGATTAAAG
>VBFM01000082.1:0-4874 GCA_005882595.1 Chloroflexota bacterium | reverse complement strand
GCGATGGCGTGAGGCTAGGCGTGGTGGGGATTGGCTGGCGCTGAGATTTTGTAAGTATCGTGGGTTGCTATTCTCCCTAAATATAGCATAGAATACTAGTAACTTACTTTTTTTTGCTGCAAAGCGCTAGTTTTTTTCTATTGGAGGTCTTTGTTGGACCAGGATGCTTTAAATACTATTGAAGATGTACAACGGGCTATGTTTGCCCAGAATTATATAGCTGACCGCAGCCTGGCAACAACAGTGTTCCTGGCGCTGAAGAGGCGGAAGCCGCTGTTGTTGGAGGGCGAGCCGGGGGTAGGGAAAACCGAAGTCGCGAAGGTGCTCTCTGCTGTACTTGGCACGAGGTTGATCCGTTTGCAGTGCTACGAGGGGATCGATGTCAGCACCGCGGTGTACGAGTGGAATTATACGCGCCAGATGCTGCATATTCGCCTGATGGAAGCGGGCGGGGCCAGCCGTAATGAGGAACTCAAGGAGATCTTTGGGCCTGATTTTCTGATCCAGCGCCCGCTCTTGCAGGCCATCGACCCGGCAAATACGCAGGCGCCGGTGCTGCTGATCGACGAACTGGATCGCAGCGATGAAGAGTTTGAGGCGTACCTGCTCGAATTGCTCTCGGATTTCCAGATTACGATCCCTGAAATTGGCACAATCCAGGCTAAAGAGACGCCCGTCGTGATCATTACGTCGAACCGCACGCGCGAAATTCATGACGCGCTGCGCCGCCGCTGCCTCTATTACTGGATCGATTTTCCCACGCTGGAGAAAGAGTATCAGATTGTGCTGGCGCGTATGCCTGAAGTGCCGGAGCGGCTGGCCAGGCAGGTGTGCGCCTTTGTGCGTGAACTGCGCAGCGCGGACCTGTTCAAGGTTCCCGGTATCGCGGAGACGCTCGACTGGATCAGTTCGTTGCTCGCGCTCAATCAGATGGAGCTGGTCGAGGGGCCTGTGCGCGATACGCTGGGCGCGTTGCTCAAGTACCAGGATGATGTGCTGAAGGTCGGCGGCAGCGAATTTACGCGCATGATAAAGAAGGCCCAGGGAGTCTCCTGATGAACGCGCTACCCCAGGAAAATGGCGATTACTTTGCCCTGGACCCTCTCAAACCACTGGAGCTTGAGCGTGGTGAACGCCTGCTCTATCGCCTGACGGAATTTGGGCGTATCCTGTGGGAGGTGGGTATCGACGTGGGGCCGCGTAAGATGCTTGATCTCGCTGAAACGCTGAACTACGTTGATATCACCAACAAAGAGGATTTCTATAATACGCTCAAATGTAGTCTGCTGGCGAAGCACGAGCAGGAGGCGGTCTTTGACCAGATGTACCTCTACTACTGGTATATGCGCAATCAGATAGGGAAGAAGAAAGCGGATGCTCCGGGTGCGGCCAAACGCGACGAGAAGTCCATGCGCCTGCCTCCATCTGAACGCAAACGCCTGGCGGAACATTTGAATGCCCCACAGGAGCAGCGCAAGGACCTGCGCCCTGAGATGCGCGACAGCGAACGCAGGCGAAAAGCCGATGAGCGCTCCGACGAACAGATGGAGGACGATACCTCCACGCCGCAGGGGTTGGCCTACAGCGCGATTGAGGCGCTGCGGAAAAAGGATTTCGAGTCGTTCACCTGGGATGAAGTGCAGGATGCCAAAAAACTGATGGCTGAGATGCGCTGGCACCTGGGAATGCGCCCGACCCGCCGCAAGAGGCCCGCGCGACGCGGCTCGTATCCAGACATGCGCCGTATGGTGCGCCGGAATTTAAAATATGGGGCTGAACTGCTTGAGTTAACCTGGCGCGAAACGAAATTTAAGCCGCGCCCGCTGGTCATCATCTGCGATATCAGCGGCTCGATGAGCCTCTACTCGCGCTTATTGTTGCATTTCATTCATACCATCTCGAACGGCTTGCTCAACGTCGAGGCGTTTGTCTTTGGTACGCGGCTGACACGCATCACGCGCCAGTTGAGAAAGCGCGACGTGGATGATGCCGTACGCGATGTATCCAAAACGGTGCAGGACTGGTCGGGCGGAACGCGCATTGGCGACGCGCTGCACTTCTTTAACCAGAAGTGGGCGAAGCGCGTGCTGGGCCGAGGCGCGGTAGTGCTGATCATCAGCGATGGCTGGGATCGCGGCGATGCCAGCACCCTGGAAGCGGAGATGGACCGTTTGCAGCACAGTTGTCATCGCCTCATCTGGCTGAATCCACTCCTGGGTTCGCCCGACTATCGCCCTTTGACGATTGGTATGAAGACGGCGTTACCGTATATCGACAATTTTTTACCGGCGCATAACCTGGACAGCCTGATAAACCTGGGCAATCTCCTGGCAACCATCGATGATAGCCGCCCTGTGCGCAACGCCGCGGCCAGGCGCAAAGCCGTTGCCGCGTGGAGCAAGGGGTATTCGAGCCAGAGGAATTATCATGTGCCAGGGCAACCGCAAGAGTTGCCCTGGTAAGTACTTGAATGGAGGTTTTCGATGCGAGATATTCTTCCCGATGTGGAACGCTGGCGCGACCATGGCGAACGCGTCGCCATTGCTACTGTGGTGAGGATGTATGGCTCCGCGCCGCGTAGAGCGGGGGCGAAACTGGCAGTCAGCGAAAAAGGTGAACTGTCTGGCTCTGTGAGTGGGGGGTGTGTCGAACCGGCGGTAGTACATACGGCGATGGAGGTGATCAAGACGGGCGAGCCGCAGATGCTGGAATTTGGTATCAGCGAAGAGGAAAATTTCGAGAAGATTGGCCTTGCCTGCGGCGGCACCATCCACGTGTTTGTCGAGCGATTGGATTGGTAATAATATAGGGTGAGATTATGAGTGAAATCTATGAGGAACTCAAGGGCCTGTTGAAACAAGAAAAAGGGGTTGCGCTGGCAACGATTGTGCGCGGCGAGGAGCATGTCGGCGCGAAATTGCTGGTGTATCCAAACAAGAGCACGCGCGGGACGCTGGGGAATGCGGTGCTGGATACGCTGGTGAGCGAGGATGCTGAACGGGCTATCTGGACGGGGGATGCGCGCACGCGCACCTACGCGGTAGAGAGCGAGACGGGCGCGCTGGCTTTTGATGTCTTCATCGAGGGATTTCCACCTCCACCTGAGTTGCTGATTGTGGGAGCCGGGCACATTGCTATTCCCCTGACTACCTTCGCTAAGACGCTGAATTACCGCGTGGTCGTGATTGACGCGCGCGCCGCGTTTGCCACGCGCGAACGCTTCCCCCATGCCGACGAATTGATTGTGGCGTGGCCCGATGAAGTGCTCCAGCAGATGGACCTGTATCCATCGACCTCGGTAGCGGTTCTGACGCATGACCCCAAGTTCGACGAACCTACCTTGAAGTTGGTACTTGCGCGCAATGTAGGCTATATAGGCGCGATCGGCAGCCGCAAGACGAAGGAAGAACGCGACGAACGCCTGAAAAAACAGGGCTTGACGGATGAACAATTGAGGCGTATTCATGGGCCGATCGGGCTGAATATTGGCGCGGAATCGCCGGAAGAGATGGCGCTGGCGATTATGGCCGAGATCGTGGCCACGCGGCATGGGAAAGATGCCGCGTCGATGCTCGACTGGTCAAAAAAGTAGTCACCTGACACTCCCCGCCATAAATGGACGGGGGTTCTTGGTTCCCCCAGGTGACTTGCCACCTTGCCGTCTCTGACCAAGCAGTAGTGGCCACCTGTCCCCAAGCGTTTCATGAGACTCGCTCATGGGTTTCCCTGTGCCCCAGGGTACTGTCTAAGGCTTTTGCCAGGATATTTACAGCGGCATTCTCATCGCGATCGATCACGAGTCCACAGCTGGGACAAACATGCGTGCGCGTGCTGAGCGTCTTGCGCACCCGTTGCCCACAGCCAGAGCAATCCTGACTGGTGTACTGTGGGGCAACGGCTACCACTGGGATGCCATGCATGGCTGCATAGTAGTTCATCCATCGGAGGAATTGCCCCCAGGCCGCGTCGTGAATACTTTTGGCGAGGGTGCGGTTCTTCACCATGTTGGCTATCTGAAGATGTTCATAGGCAATCAGGTCGTGAGAGCTGACGAGCGCGCTTGCCTGTTTGCGGGCAAAGTCTTCACGCTGCCGTTGCACTTTCAGATACGCTTTTGCCAGGTGCTTCCTGGCTTTCTTTCGATTGGCTGATTGCTGCTTCTTGCGAGATACCCGCCGATGCAACCGTTTGAGTTTCTTCTCGGCTTTGCGGTAGTGGCGTGGGTTCTCAACCGTCTTCCCGTTCGAGTCAGCATAAAAAACTTGCAGCCCCATGTCTATACCGACCATGCTCCCGGTTCCATCATGTTCTATCTTGCGGGAAGCATCGACGCTGAACTGGACGTAGTAACCATCAGCACGATGTACAATCCTCACCCGTTTGACCTGCTTGACCGGAAAGACTTCGATATGCTGCTTGGGATTGCCGACAAGCCGGAGCCGACCAATGCCGCAGCCATCAGTGAAGGTGATGTGTTTCCCATCAGACTCTACTTTCCACCCTGTTTGCTTGTACTCGACGCTTCGGTTCTCGTGCTGGAATTTGGGATAGCCTTTCTTGCCTGGCTTGTGGTTCTGGCAGTTCTCATAGAAGCGGGAAATAGCGAACCACGCCCGATCAGCAGAGGCTTGACGTGCCTGGGAGTTGAGGTGAGAGGCAAAGGGAAATTCTTTGGCCAGGAGAGCACAGTAGCATTGCAGATCATTCTTGTTGGTTCCACGAGTATCCATCCAGAGACGCAAGCACTTATTGCGGATGAATTGGACGATCCTGATCGCTTCATCGATAGCAGCGTACTGCTGTTTCGTGCCCGCGAGCTTGTACTCGTAGATCAGCAATCCTCTTGCCCTTTCTCAGTGTTTCTGCTACAATTA
>VBFM01000081.1:0-5211 GCA_005882595.1 Chloroflexota bacterium | reverse complement strand
ACCTTGTCCCTACGAAGAAGAACGGGCGTTGCGTATATGAGGACTCAGCGTCGCCAGCACCGTCATCACGACCAGGCATGCCCAGAAAAACAGGATTGAGGGGTAGATGCCGAAACGCTGGATCAAGATGCCTGTCGCCGCCAATCCCAGCGGGCGCGTGGTGCCGGGGAAGAGGCGGCAGGCGCTGATAACCCGGCCTTTGAGCTCGTCGGGGATCAGTTTCAGGCGATAGCTGAAGTAGGCGACATCTTCGATGGGATCGACGAAGCCGGTGCCAAATTCGAGCGCACCGAGGACGAGTGGATAGGGCGCAATGGCGTAGATCGGCCAGATCAGCGCAAAGTACCAGCGTGTCAGCAGAATAGACTGTCCTACTGTCAGACGATGCTCCAGGCGAGGTGCCAGCAGCGAACCGAGGATTGAGCCGATGCCGCCGACCGCGAAGATCAGGCCGATAATGGCTGCCGATGCGTGTTGTTGCTGCGCCAGGATTATGATCATGAGTCCACTGCCCGAAAAGACGAACGCGCCTCCTCCCATGAGCAGCGTCATTGCGCGAATGAAGGGTTGACGCCATAACCAGATCACGCCTTCGCTGATCTCAACCCACAGCTTATGATGCACGGTGGTGCGAGCTTTCTGAAAGGGCGTGCGAATGAACGATAGGGTGACGATCGAAATCAGATATGATACGGCATCCGTGATAAAGGGGAACATCTGGCCGATCGTATAGAGGATGCCCGATAGAGAGGGGCCAAAGAGCGAGGTGGTGCCTTCTACGAATTCCTCCTGCGCCACGCCGGTAGAAAGCTGTTCAGGGGTGACTACCTGGGATACGGCAGCCGTTTTCGCCAGCTTAAAGAGTATCATCAAGGAGCCTTCGAGAAAGGCTGTGATGTACAGTTGCCAGATAGTCAGGTGTCCCAGGGCGAAGGCGATGGGGATGCTGGCAAGGCTGATGGCTCGCCCGGTATCGCAAAAGATCATCATTCGTTTACGGTCCCAGCGATCGACGAGGACACCCGCGAACAGGCTGAATAATAGGGCGGGGAGCGCGCGTAAGGCTCCGGCAAACCCGGCCTGGGCGGGAGAATGCGTTAACGCCAGCACGAGCAGCGGAAAGGCCAGTTCCGAGACCGCGCCTCCAATATCCGAGAGCGCCTGCCCGCTCCATAACAGTACGTAATCACGATTGCGCCACAGCGAGGCCGGGCGGCTGGATGAGGTGATGCGTTGCTTGTTTGTTGGATCATCCTGCGTAGTTGACATGTGTACTTCCCTTTCTGAACAATCTGCGGTGCTGAGAGAGCAATCAAGGTGTCTTCCATGCCGCTGAGCAGTCGTCCATCCAAAAGGGAGCAAGGGAGTATTAGCCGGGCCTGGCAGCAGGGAGACACATGTAGCCCGGTCACATTGGGGAGTGTATCGAAAGATACGCTAAGAGAGGGAGAGAGTGGGCCAGAAGAGCAACAGTCACGCATCCGCAGCGCTGGCATCATTCGCCAGCGCTTTGCAGCGCACCGGGTAGCACCACTTTCCGCCGCGTAAGCAAATGTGCCAGGCTTACGCGGCGAAGTGGCTTGTGCGTCTATTGCGATTCCGGTGGATCATCCAGGATAATTGGCTTCTCATGGATAGTATGGTAGCATAGATTTCGAGAATACGTCAATGATGCGCATTATTGAAATCCTCAGGGCGACCGCAAGGGTTAAGAGTCCTGCAACCCCACATATTTCTCTAAAAAGCGTGCAACAGCCGGATAGGCTACCAGCTTATTGGCGCGTTTGACCAGCCCATGTCCTTCGTCTTCGAAACGCAGGTATTCTACGGGCACTTTGCGGGCGCGGAGGGCGGCGACGATTTGCTCGGCTTCACCGATGGGGACGCGCGGGTCGTTCGCGCCATGGATGACGAAGAGAGGCGCGGTGATGTCGTTCACGTGGTGAATGGGTGAGATGCTCTCCAGAAAGTCGAGGTCACGTTCCAGGCTGCCGTATTCCGACTCGCGCAGTTTGCGCCGCCAGGGTCCGGTGTTTTCCAGGAAGGTGACGAAGTTGGCAATGCCGACGATATCGACGGCGGCTGCCCACAGGTTTGGATAGGTGGTGATGGCGGAAAGCACCATGAAGCCACCGTAGCTTCCACCCATGACTACTATACGCTCTGGGTCAGCGATGCCGCTAGATTGCAGCCAGAGCGCGGCGTGTTGCAGATCCGCGACCGAGTCCATGCGCAGGCGCACGTCGTCGAGGCTCTGGTACTCATAGCCATAGCCGGTGCTGCCGCGCACGTTGGGCTCGAGGAGCGCGTAGCCCTGGGCGACCAGGTATTGCGTCACCGGCTCAAAATACGGGCGAGCCTGTCCCTCCGGGCCGCCGTGTACTTCGATGACAACGGGTAAGTCCTGAGCTGGCTTATCTTTGGGCAAATAGAGGAAGGCTGGTATTTCGCGGCCGTCAAAGGTGGGATAATGCACAAGCTTTGGCTTGACAAAGCTTTCGCGTGGGATGCCTCCCAGCGAACTGCTGGTCGCGCGCCACAGGAGATGCTCCTGGACATCCCATATCCATATATTAGCCGCGTCGTCGGGCGGAATGCAGGTGATGGCCAGCCGCGTGCCATCCGGCGACCAGGTGATTTCGTAGATCACGCTCTCAGGAAGGGCGGGTACAGGTAATGCCTGGCGCGCCTCCCATCCTGCCGATACATCGAATAGTTCCAGCTTCGAATAACCGTTTTCATTGATGATCAGAGCAAGGTGCTTGCCATCGGAGGATAGCGCAAGGTTCTCTACGTCCCAGGAGTCATCGCGCAGGTAGGTCATCTCGTCTGTAGCAAGGTCGAGCCGTGCCAGCGAGGAGAGCTGGCGCCCGCGATTACTCACCAGGTACAGGCCGCGTCCATCAGCTGACCAGAACGGGAAGTGGTGTTCCGCATGTCCCACAACGGTCTCCGGGGTCAGGTGGCGCACTTCACCTGTGAGGGTATCTAACAGCAACAATTGGATATGCACATTTGAATGCCAGCGCGTCGCGGCCACGTAGCGTCCATCGGGCGAATAGCGAACGGGATAGTTGGTGCCGTTCTGTTGCAGCAACAGACGCGCTTCGCCTGTTTCCAACGAGCGTTCGTAGATATCAAAATAGCGCTCATCGCGCTCGTTGCTGGCATAGGCGAAGCACTCGCCATCGGGAGACCACGCGCCGAACTGGTAGATGGATTCCGGCTTCGAAGTGAGTGGGATAAAAGTCGAGCCGTCGCCACTGAGCAGGGAGAGCTGCATACGCTCGTTCCCGCCCGCATCAGCGCTTACCAACAAGACATCGGCAGTCGGAGAGTAGGCAGCGCTGCCAACACGGTCCCCCACGAAGGTGAGTTGTTGTGGCCATGCAGGAGTGGGTGCAGACATATCTACAGGAACGCTCCACACTTCCTCAACACCTGTGATATCGGTCAGGAAGGTGAGGCGCCGCCCACCGGGCGAGAAGCTGGGGCCATTGGCCATGCGGACGTTGAGGTAGCGGGCAAAGTTGTATGTTTGGGTTGGCATAGGTTTTTTACTTCCTCCTTCAACACTGATCTGATTGTAACATACTTTTGGTTTATTGCCATTGTCCATTGGATGAGAGGCCAGGGCAGTGGGTGATACGAAGGTTAACATTATATCCAAAGTTATGCAGAGATAAGGGATTAGACAGCATGAGTATGGTATACTCAGGAAATGCTGGAATGTTCGTTACTGTTCAGAAGCACTGCATTGCGAGCAGCTTTTCTTCTGTCGCCCTCTCGATAAGGAGCTATTGATGGGCCGCATACCAACTGGGGTACTCATTTGGAGCCTCAAACGATATATCAGAAACGGAAACCTGTGGGATCATGTCTGCTTCAGATGCAAGCATACTACTCCTGTCTTTGAGTATGAGCATCGTGATGAACAGGAACGGCCCATCTTTCACTATCTCTGTGAGGAATGTGCGCAGAAGAAGCTGGCGGAGTGGCTGCAAAGCGCAGCGAGTCCCGACTATGTCCATCTTGGCTACCAGACAGATTTCGACATCGCTACGGTCTTCTATGAACAAAAAAATGATGGGGAGACCTTGACGCTGATGCGCTGGAGTGCGGAACAACGGCGACGGAGACTGCAAAGCGCCGAGTAAGTGCAGCGAGATAGGGAGTAGAGGTTCATGTTACGAGGTGGATGTCCAACAAGAACACCCACTTTTTATTTTACTTTATTCCCCGCATGCTCAACTGCACCCTCCCCCTCTGCTTATCCACGCTCAACACCCTTACCTGCACCACCTGGCCTACTGCCACCACTGTAAGCGGGTCCTTCACATAGCGATCGGCCATCTCCGAAATATGCACCAATCCATCCTGCTTCACGCCGATGTCTACGAACGCACCGAAGTCCACCACGTTGCGTACTGTCCCTTGTAAGATCATGCCCGTTTCCAGGTCTTCCATCTTCAGCACATCGTGGCGCAGGATGGGCGCGGGCAGCGCATCGCGAGGATCAAGGCCGGGTTTTTCCAGGTTCTCCAGGATGTCGTTGAGAGTGGGGAGGCCGACGCCGATCTTTTTGGCGATATCTGTCCAGGTAGCCTGCTTGCCGTCTCCGTCGGCGCTACGGTTGCGGGTGCCACGGCCGAGGCTGCTTTGCAGTTTGATGAACTGGCGGAACGATCGGCAGGTCTGGCAGCTTTCCCTTTGTTATCAGCATCGGCGGGGAGCATGTTGAGCAAGGCGCGTGCGGCGGCGTAACTTTCGGGGTGAATGAAAGTATTGTCGAGCGGCTCTTTGCCGTTGGCGATTTTGAGGAAGCCCGCGGCCTGTACGAAGGTAGTTGGGCCTAGCCCCGATACTTTTTGTAGCTCATCTCGTGTTTTGAAGGGGCCGTGTTCCTCGCGGTACTTGACGATGGCGTTGGCAACACGGGCGTTGATGCCTGAGACATGCTTGAGCAGGGCGGCGGAGGCAGAATTGACTTCTACACCCGCGAAGTTGACGCAGGAGACGACCACGCGATCAAGCATGTTCGCCAGCTCTTTCTGGTCTACGTCGTGCTGGTAGAGACCGACGCCGACGGCTTTGGGATCGATTTTGACCAATTCGGCCAGGGGGTCTTGCAGGCGGCGCGCAATCGAGATGGTGCCGCGCTGTGTGGCATCCAGCGTGGGAAATTCCTGGCGTGCTGCTTCGGAGGCCGAA
>VBFM01000080.1:3834-12975 GCA_005882595.1 Chloroflexota bacterium | reverse complement strand
TTTGCCAATTCCAGGATAATGGCTCGATCCCGAGGGAGATGATCGCCTCTCTCCCAATTCCCAATCGTTCCTAGACTCTTGTGCATACGATCTGCTAATGCCTGCTGACTCAATTGTGCATCTGTACGAAATTGACCCAACAATTCTCCAAATTCTTTGCCCTCAGAATATCTCATACTTCTGCCCTTTCTCCCAAAATTGTACAACTCAGTACAGTCCAGTTGTATAACTTAAAAGCTATTCTCAGAGTGATCGATCAAAACATCAGTAAAGACGGTGCGCATCTTCGTTTTCACCAGGAGTAATAATGATGGGTATCAATGAAATCAGGTTACTGGAAGAGAATAGCCTCTCTCCCATTAAACGTCGGCCAAAGCAAAACATGCAGATCGTGACTTTTGCCTTTCTCAACATGAGCGGAGGTCTCCATGTCAAACCAAGATGAGCGTCCCTGGTATGAACGCATCAAATATGAGCGGCTCTGCCGTGGATGGTCACAAATTGAAGCAGCGGAAAAGCTGGGGATCGACGAACATACGCTCCAACGTTGGGAAGCAGGACGCAATTTCCCGAACTATGCAGGACGCAGAGCACTGCGTGGCTGCTATGGAAAAACGTTTCAAGAACTGGGCTTGCTCCCATCGATGTAGTCCATAGTTACAGTGGATTTTTCAGCGGGCAGAATGGACGATCCCGATGAAGAAATTCTGCCCGTTGCCCTTCCCTCCGGACTTTTTCTACGGTTACAATGGAAAGTAGCGTTTTTCTACAATTACGGTGGAAATCGCACACCGGATATCACAAAAGAAACATCAAAGGAGACACATCATGGACCCCGCACTCAAAAAGCAAGTACTACGCACCTTTACTTATGGCCTCTACGCGGTCTCGTGCGCCGACGAGGGTGAAGTGAACATATTTACGGCAAACTGGCTCACCCAGGTATCATTCGATCCACCTTTACTTGCCGTCTCTGTCGAAAACGCCTCGAAATCGTTGCCCATGATACTGCGCAGTCGTAAATTCACCGTCAACGTGTTACGCTCTGGCGCGCGCGAACTGGCGGGCAAACTAGGTAAATCGGCGCTGCTACACCCCAACAAGCTCGCCAACGTCCAGTATGAACTGGGACCAAATGGCTGCCCCATACTGCATGACGCGCTTGCATGGGTCGCGTGTGAAGTACGTCATAGCGTCGAGGCAGGCGACTCAACACTGCTCGTGGCGGAAGTCGTGGACGTTGGAATGCTGGGCGAAGGCGAGTCGCTTACCATGGCCGAAGCCGGTTTTCGCCATGCAGGCTAAGGGCGCGTGGTAGTCTGGCGGCGAAATGTGCTAAGATATGGTTAGTAGAGCTGAAAGGAGCCTCCCGCATGCAAAACGGAAACCATCTTTCCGTAAATGCAGAAACGTATGATCGCGATTGCACATTTTGCCAGCATTCCGCCATCGCCTATATTCTGAAAGAGACCCCCCACTTTCTCCTGGCTGCAGACTATGCTCCATTAGTGGAGGGTCACATTCTTATTATTCCCAGACGTCACTACACATGCTATGGAGATGTGCCTGGCGAGTTAGATGCGGAACTCTTCGCCTTGAAAAACGAAGTGCGCCAATTTTTCACGCGCTTTTATGCTCCTCCCGTGTTCTGGGAGCATGGCATTTTCCGGCAGACCGTCTTTCATGCGCACCTCCACTGTTTCCCCTTCGGAACAACGAGATATGATCTCAATGAAGGGCTGCATAGCCAGGTTGTTACTTCACAAGAAGATATTCGCCGCTGGCATGCGCAGCACGGTCAATACTTCTACATGGAAGATGCATCTATTGCTCTGCTCTTTGCGCCGGAGATGGAACGCTACCTCGGCATTGTAAAAAATGTCTTCTTGCGGGGAATTGCGGCGCGCGGAGGAAAAAGTGAGTGGCGTCCACCACAGCAGCGTATTATCGAAGGCGCTCCCCTGATTAAAGCAATGATAGTGAAGTGGGAGACTTTTCAGCAACAAGGAGTGAACTATGCCCATGAGTCCAGCGCGCGATGAATATATCATCGCCGGAGACCTTACGTTTCATTGCCTACAATGGGGAGAGCGCGGCACTCCCATTATTTGTGTGCATGGCCTCACCGCTAACGCCTTCTGTTTTCAAGCGCTGGCCGATGAACTGGCACCAGACCATCGCGTCATTGCCTACGACTTGCGCGGACGTGGCGACAGTGACAAGCCGGAGAGCGGTTACTCCATCCCCATTCATGCAGCAGACCTGGCAGAACTGATCGACACATTAGAGCTTGATCGCCCGGTCGTCATCGGTCATTCGCTGGGCGCCATGATCGCTCTCCATTTTGCGGCATACTACCCGGATAAGCTAAGCAAACTGGTACTTATCGATGCAGGTGGATATCTTCCCTGGACGACAGAGGAAGAACAACCAGCCTGGCTTACCGGCTCAATTGCTCGCCTCAATTGGCCGCCCATCGCGTCCTTTGAGGAATATATACAACGCCTGAAACTAGCGCCCTTCCTCAGCCCCTATTGGAACGAGTACCTGGATATCTACTTTGTGCACGATGTCTATCAAGAACGTGACGGCTCAATCATTGCTAAAGGCTACCCGGCAGCTGTGCGCGAGGATCAACTGCGTATCTATGAAGAGTTCAAACCTGACCGGCTCTGGCCGAGTATTCAGGTTCCCACGCTCTTACTGCGAGCCGGACAGGAATTACTCACCCCCAATGATCAGTTGCTACCCGAATCGACGGCAGAAGCGATACAGCAAGGCATACCGCATTGCCGCTACATCAACTATCCTGAACTGAATCACTACACGATAATATTCGTCATGGGTGATGGTGTGGCGCAAGATATACGCAATTTTGTAGAAGCGAAGGAGCAATAGTCAATGGCTATACGAAATGTCGGCATTGTCGGCTGCGGGTTAATGGGTGGTGGAATCGCCCAGACTTGCGCCCAGTCCGGCTACGAGACAGTGGTGCGTGAGGTAAATCAAGAACTACTGGATAAGGGCATGGCGCGTATTTATGCTGCCTGGGACATGATGGCAGGCAAGGGCAAGCTCACTCAGGCCCAGGTAGATGAGAACCGCCGCCGCTTGCATGGAACGCTGAACCTGGAAGATTTTGCCGATTGTGACCTTGTGATCGAGGCGGTGATCGAGAACATGGAAGAGAAATTACGCCTGTTCCCCGCGCTTGATCGCATTGTCAAACCTGAAGGCTTGTTGTTGACAAACACCTCGTCACTCAACGTCACGCAAATGGGCGCGGTGACAAAAAGGCCAGACAAAGTTTGCGGACTACACTTCTTTAACCCGGCTCCTGTGATGAAGCTGGTAGAAATTGTGCGCACGATCTCCACCTCGGATGAGACTATCGATACCGTGCGGCAATTTGCTATTTCACTTGGCAAAACTCCTGTTCTGGCAAAGGATACAGCTGGTTTTATCGTCAACTTCCTGCTCATCCCGTATTTACTGGCTGCCATCCGCATGCTGGAAAACGGGCAGGCTTCCCGCGATGACATCGATACCGCCATGAAACTGGGCTGTGGCTACCCGATGGGGCCGTTTACCCTGCTAGACTATGTCGGGTTGGATACCACTCTCTGGGCTGCCGAAGCCATTTATGAGGAATACAAAGATCCTCTCTATGCACCCCCGCCGCTTCTAAGGCGCATGGTGCAATCGGGCATGTATGGCAAAAAGAGTGGAAGAGGTTTCTACGACTATTAGTAGGAGTGAGGATGTAGGAGAGAGCGGCACTCTCTCCTACACATAGATGTTACTCAAAACAGACTACAATCCCTTTTGTTCCTCAACCTCGGTTTTCCCGGTCACACCGGGTTCAAGACCATTCGCAATACGCTCTTTGGCAATTGAGAGCGCATTTGCCATGCCATTTCCAGGAGCAAACCGCGTTTGTCCACCTGGATGCGCGCGTTCGAGTGGGAGTTGCTGGTGATGATAGAGGCGGTTGGAGAGCAGCGCGTGATTGGCGGTCATCGCTACCTGCATGGATTCGATGATGCGCTCCAGGTGTTCAATGCCATGCAGCACCTCCTGAATAGTGGTGGCGCTGCCATTCAGCGTAGGCGACTGGGGCTGGCTGCGCACAAACTCATCGCGCAAGCTATGGAGTCGCATGGCAAGATACTGTTCCAGATTTTTTAGCGAGTGCTGCATGGCCTCGTTGAGGCCTGCGAGGCGTTCATCGAGAGCTTTGCCCAGCACTTCCACCAGGTCTTCCCACTGCAGTTCCGTCTGCACTTCAATAGCCTCGAGTTGGGGATGTCCGCCAGTTGTCAATGCGGTTTCATCAAGCGGTTGAAGCGACAACTGCTGCATCTGCTGGCTTAGCAGTTGCTCGATGCCAAGCAGTTGGGCCGCCAGCATGCGATCGACGCTGCTCTCTACCTGCTGCGTTCGTTGTTCCACCTCGTGGTTGATGGTCTGTGTAATGCGAGTTTGCTGAGTATTCAGCTTTTCGCTCAGCGCTGTATCAATTCTCCCCTGAAATTCTGCCAGCTTGAGCGTCATGTTGCGCAGCATATCTTGATTCATTGCCACAAAACGCTGTTCGCTATCCCGGCGATACTCGCTGATACGCTGGTCGAATGCACGTTCCATTTCCTTGCGATGCGCCAGTAGTCGCTGTTCAAGGATCATATTAAACGACTGTAATTCGTCTTCGGTGAATGACATAGCGGCTGCTCCTTGCTCTCTCCCGAGACTTCGATATTATGCTCAGTAAGTATATGGTTATTAGATTGAACGTGTCAATCGTTCAGCAATTTCATGCCCAAGTGACTTTCATGTTTGAAATGGAAGAATTCAAGCAGCCTGTAGATATATCTTACGCACGTACAATGGTAATGCCCAGTGCCCGGTAAGGGGCCAGCACCTCATTGGGGACGGAGCGCTCGGTCACAAGGTGCGTCAGATCGCTGAGCGGTCCGACGATGTAGGGGGCAGCCGTGCCGATCTTCTCTGCGGACGTCAGTGCCACCACTTCAGCCGCGCTCGCAATCATGGCCCGCTTCACATAAGCCTCTTCCAGATCAAAGGTGCTGATGCCGACCTCGGGATGCAAGCTGCCAATCCCCAGCAAGCAGAGATCGGCCCGAATGTTGCGATATGCCTCGACCGTCGCCGCACCGACGGTCACCAACTCGTGTTTGTAAAGTTTCCCTCCGATTACGATGACTTCAATCTCAGGGTAGACTGCCAGTGCCAGCGCAACCGGTGGGCTGTGCGTGATCACCGTGGCGCGCAAATCAGGCGGCAGTTGCTGTGCCACTTGCAGGAGCGTGGTTCCTCCACCTAGAAGAATCACCTGATCCCGGCGGATGAGTCCTATTGCGGCTTGAGCGATGGCGGCCTTGACTCCTGGTGCTTGCTGCTGGCGCTCCGTGAAACTGGCCGTGACCGGTGAGCGCGGCAATGCGCCTCCATGCACACGGTGTAACTCACCTGCGGTCGCCAGCTCGTTTAGGTCACGTCGAATCGTATCTTCTGAGACCTGCAAGGCTTTACTCAGCTCTGATGCGAGCACCTTCCCATCGCGCTGCAGGATCTGCATGATCGAACGTCGTCGTTCTGCGGTCAACATTGCATCTTTCTCCGTGAAATTGCGTTTTTTCCATTGACATCGCGCATTTATTGTGGCATTATCATTGTAGATGCATTTTATTGCATGAGAGTGCTGGTTGTCAAGGGATTATAACGACATCTTCCAGGACTTTTTACGAGCAGCTTTTCCACGAAAGTGAGGAATAATATGGATGGTATCAAGAATTACTTAACAGATATGGATGGGGTCATCCTGCAAGGCAGCACGCTGCTCCCTGGAGCGGCGGAGTTTGTCCAGCGCCTACGGGCAAGGGAGATTCCATTCTTGATTCTGACCAATAACTCGCGGTTCACCCAGCGTGACCTGCAGATGCGGTTGTCCTATATGGGGCTGGAGGTGCCCCCGGAAGCCATTTTCACCTCCGCGTTGGCAACTGCGCAGTTCTTGCACGATCAACAACCGGAGGGGCGAGCATTCGTCATCGGCGAGTCCGGGCTAACAACAGCACTGCATGACATCGGCTACATTCTGACCGATCAGGAGCCGGAGTATGTGGTGCTGGGAGAGACCACCTCGTATAGCTTTCAGCACATCACCTGGGCCATTCGCTTCATTGCTGCCGGTGCACGTTTCATCGCAACCAACCCCGATCAGATGGGACCCGGTGAGGGAGGCATCGTTCCCGCGACTGGGGCTGTAGCCGCATTGATTAGCGCGGCTACAGGTGTCAAGCCCTACACCATTGGTAAACCAAACCCACTGATGATGCGCACCGCTCTGCGCACTCTCGATGCCCATTCTGAGGATTCCGTGATGATTGGGGATCGTATGGATACTGATATTGTTGCCGGGATTGAGAGCGGCCTGCGGACTATTCTAGTGCTAACGGGAGTCACCAGGCGTGAGCAGGTCGAACGCTTCCCCTATCGGCCCTCCTGGATCCGGGAGTCCATTGCGGATGTTGAGCTATAAGACTTACCTATTGTTTATTGTTGTTGTTGCGGCACAAGTTCCTGCTGCACCTGGTCGCGTTCGTCTACCTCGTGGGCGGCGGGAATCCAGGCGGGAGATTCCGGCGGTAATTCGTCGGTGGGCACCATTTGTGAAGGAGCGATGCGGACTGAGACGGCCAGTTCGCTCTCGGATTTGCCACGGTAGACGCTGCGTGTAGGGGGTACGTCGGGAACTTTTCAGGCCCCCTACCGAGGCCAACTCAGGGTGAGCAAGAAAGTTGGTCCGATTTCACTGGAATATGCCGATGTTGATTAAGTGACCCTCGACGATTCGAAAAAGCGTAAAACGCAGCATCGTTTGACCGCATAGGCCAGGAACTTGCCGATACCGAAGCCACGGCGCACACTCCTACGAGGAGAAGTGCATGTGCCCGACGGCGGTATGGGCCAGCAGCTTTTGGGCGTTGCGCCACAGCAGCTTCTCCCTCACCTCCGGCTTGAAGTAGTCGAGGGCGTCGAAGTCCTTCATCCAGCGTTGGGGTGTGATGAAGGGATAATCTGAGCCAAAGAGGAAGCGGTCCTGCAGGCGGGTCGCGGCCTCACGCAGCAGCGCTTCAGGCGTGTACTTTGGTGACCATCCGGAGAGATCATTGAACACGTTGGCCTTATGCTGCACGATCGCGATCATCTCTTCGTGCCAGGGCCAGGAGGGGTGTGCCCCGATGATGGTCAAGCCGGGAAAATCGGCCGCCAGGGAATCGAGGTAGATGGGACGGGTGTAATCGAGTTTTATGCCCATGCCTCCGGGTGTGCCTGCGCCCAGCCCGTTCGTACCTGTGTGAAAAAGGGCCGGTACGCCCAGCCCCTGGATCCTCTCCATCAACGGATAGAAAGCGGGGTCGTTTGGGTAGAACGCCTGGACGCCCGGGTGAAATTTCGCGCCTGCCAGTCCCAATTCTTTGATGGCACGCTCCATTTCTTTGACGGCTGCCTTCCCCTTGTGCGGGTCAACGCTGGCAAACCCGACAAATTGCTGCGGATAGCGCTGCACAATGGCCGCGACATAATCGTTCCCCAGTGGGGGCAACCCCGTCGCCGTTTCGGCATCCCAGGCCAGCAGGACACCGACCATATCGAGTTCCGCATAATCGGCGGCGATCTGCTCGATATCCTTCAGTTTTACCTCGGTGCGGAAGAAGCGCTCGGCGGCCCTGGCGTACGGGCCGAGCGTGACCTGCATAAACTCCGTCGTCGGCAGGTGGACATGGAAGTCGATGGCGCGTGGCATGGCATGGTCCTCCAAAAGAGCGATTCGAACACAACTTCGGGCCCGTGGTACTCTTTATTATAGTCTCGCGTGAGCCGACGTTGTCCAGGATCCGCTGGGGGCGCTTTTCGGTACAGATGGTGATAAAATAGGCGCCGCTTGAGCGATAGTCATAGGAAGCAAGACGGTTGGTATTCCGTCTGGTATACGTTTTCGGATCAAAGCTGCGATCGTCCATCGTTGTCCCCTTTATTGACCACTTCCAACCCACGGAAATAACCCTCGCAGCGCTGGCAGCAATTCCTCAACCGCCTCACGTCCAGCCGCGACGAGTTGAGGGCCTTTGGTAAACTGGAGCAGCGAGACGTTGCGCGTCTGCGGGCGGATCACCACATCGGCTTCAAGATCACTATGCATATTGATGGTAGACATGCTGACTTCGTAAGCGCGCAAGAGCACGTCGACCATGAAAGGGCTTTCCTGGCTGGAGTATACTTTGCCTCCTCCATCCAGGGGGTCGCGCTCTCGAGTGAGAGCGGTTCGCGGTCATCCACGTCTATGCTCAGCAGGATGTCAGCGCCCATTTTGCGGACCGCGCGCGTCGGCACCGGATCGTGTACGCCCGCGTCTATCAGCATATGCTTCCCGATTGTTACAGGAGGAAAGATTCCTGGTATGGAGACGCTTGCTAACGCAGCTAGCCAGAGCGGGCCGCGGTCCAGTACCACTTCCGTTCGCATTGCCAGGTCAAGTGCTATCATTGCAAAAGGTGTTGAGAGGTCTTCGAAGCGCAAATCCCCGCACCGTTTTTGAAGCTCGCGCTTGAGTCCTCTATTGGAGAAGATGGACATGCGGGGAAACCCCCAGCGTACGATGTGGCGATGTATGTCTAAAAACAACGCTTCACTCTCGGCAAAAGACTTTCCCATCAGGTACAGGCTGGGGGGAAGGACGCCGATACTACAACCTGCCAGGTAATCGGCTGGAATACCGTAGTGCAGCAAGCGCTCGAACGTTCCCAGATGGGCAAAGCCGCGTGCGCCGCCACCTCCAAAGGCAATACCGACCGTCAGGTGGGCGATATGCCGGGCGACAAAGTCCACCGCCTGCGCCAAAACGGATTGCGGAGCAACCTCGCTTAATGCCATTCGTCGCTTCCAGCACTCATCGAGCAACGATATATCCGCTGGCAGAAGCCTCATCACACTATGACCCAGGCGTCTCGAGTACTTATCCTGTTCCCCAATTGTGGGGATATCAGGAACATGGGTAATGAAGATGGAATACGGTACCGAGAAGGTCTCTAAATCAGTGGTCGATGGCAAAAAAGCTAT
>VBFM01000080.1:1229-3738 GCA_005882595.1 Chloroflexota bacterium | reverse complement strand
TCATGAGCAAGATGTACTCGTAGCATCTCGCCAGGTCTCTCAGGATCGAGCGTAGATCGAAATCGCCGGGTTCACTCACTTCGAAGGCTCCTTGCCGGGTGGAGTTTGGTAGCAGCATGGTGATAGCCGGGTAATGCCGATCATCGGCCGTCACTGTAGGTGCTTGATGCCGGTGTAGCGAACCAGGGTCACGCGCACAGTCAAGCAGACTGGGACGTAATTGGTCACTACGCGTTGCGAAGTGCGGTGCTAACAGCGCATCTTGCTCACTCAAATCTATCAGCAGGACACGCTTACGACTGCGTACGGCCAGCGCATCCGCGATATGAAAAGCCAGCGAGCGCTCTAGAGGGACACCAGGGTTCTCGACGAGGGCGAGCCAGACCGTTTCGGCTCTACGAGCCGGGCCGATGTGCCGATTCATGCGCGCCAGCCGTTGTGCCAGAATCACATTGATGTTGCTGAGCAGCGTGGGGCAGGCGCTGATCGATGCCATAAAATCCAGGTGGGTGAGCGACCAGAGCACGGTATCCCGCTCTGCACGGACGGTGGCGTTCGGTGGGTCACCGGTAATGAGTGACATCTCGCCAAAGCATTCGCCACGGCCTAACTGAGTGATGATGTAGGGTTCCGCCCCGCCGCGCTCCTCCCACTTTCCGCTATCCTGACCCAACGGGGTCTGTCCCCTGGGCGTAGTAAAGGCTGTTCCCGCCTCCGGCGCACCGTCTTGCAGCAGAATACTTACCTGGCCCGAGGCAATTATGTACAGCCGACCATGCCAGATACCTCGTTCGAGAATGCGCTCGCCTCGTTTACAGTTCACGGGCTGCAAGCGGGCGAAAACCTCTGCAATTTCCTGCGGCTGCAAACCATGGAACAGCTTACTGGTCTTCATTACTTCATCCAGTTCCACATTTTGCCCATACTGGTACAATTGAGGCTCCGGTGTCTTCGGGTTGGACCCTGATGGTGGTGGATTGTCTGCAAATGCATCCTTGTTCATACTGCTCTTCATCTTCCCTTGCTATTGTTTCGTTAGCTTATGTGTGATACCAAATCCAATGAATCACACTTAAAACGATGGGAGGCTCATTTATTTCAGCTACGGGTCTACAGTATGGTTGACATAAATATATTCTATTATAACAAAGATACCTCCTTCCACGTTATGAAAGCTCAACCCTGGTTGGCAAATCACAACATGTTTTTAAGCATTTCTGCCAGAAATCTCCACTCCCCTGCTCTATACTCGCTAGCAGTATAGAATTTAGTCTATTCTTGCCTCGTATAAACGCGGGCATTGTCGCCAATCAGAATGACTATGCCTACTCGGGGTTTCAACCACACTGCATCAGGAAGGAATGTACAGCCAGTATGCGAGCTACCACCAATCAAAACGCGCGGACAACGCTACGGTGGCGTGCAATCATAACCCTTATCGCCCTACTCGCCGCCATGCTCTCCTTCCTGCTGGTTTCACCAAGTTTCTACGGGAAAACGCACGCTGCTTCGCCTTCAGTTTCCCAACCAGGTGGGTGGTTTACCTATGGATATAATCCAGGACGGACAGGATACAATTCCAACGAGACGATCATCAATCCGACCTCGGCCAGCTCGCTCAAATTGCTGTGGAGTGTGAAAACTGGCAGTATTATTTCGGTCCAACCTATCGTAGCCAAAGGCCTGATTTACTGGGGATCGTGGGATGGTATCTTTCACGCGACACGCTCCAATGGCACCCAGGCCTGGACCGCGAATCTGGGTCGGACGCCCACCCCTTCCGGGTGCTCAGGTAGAGAACACGGGGTGATGGGCGCAGCTACCTTTGCCTCTGTACAAATCAACGGCGTCTCTACTCCGGTAATCTTTGTGGGCGGCGGAAAGGATGTCTTCTATGCGCTCAATGCCACAACGGGAGCGATTCTCTGGCAAGATGCGTTGTCCTCGCCGCCGACAGAGATCTGGGCATCCTCAGCGTTCTACAAAGGGAGTATCTACATTTCTACCTCCTCCTGGGGCGATTGTCCGCTGGTACAGGCACACATATTTCGTCTGAACCCTGCCACAGGCACCATTGAAAACACCTTTAACGTTGTTCCCAACGGCTGCACCGGGGCGAGTGTCTGGGGTTCCGTAGCTATCGATACGACGAATAGTACTCTCTATTTTGCGACAGGCAATGGCGGATCGTGTTCGCAAAACGAGACGACAGCCGTTGCTATCGTGAAGCTGAATGCCACAAACCTATCCTTCATCGCTTCCTGGCGGGTGCCCGCGTCACAATTAGGGCCAGACAGCGATTTCGGCAATACGCCGACCGTTTTCACCGCCACTATCGGTGGCACCACACACCGCTTAGTAGGGGTTGCCAATAAAAATGGCGTCTATTACGCGCTTGACGAGGCCAACTTCGCTCAAGGTCCCGTGTGGCAGCATACCATAGCTGTGTCTGGACAAGACCCCGAGGCTGGCCAGGGTAGCATTTCGCCGAGCGCGTGGGATGGCAACC
>VBFM01000080.1:469-1054 GCA_005882595.1 Chloroflexota bacterium | reverse complement strand
CCTCGAATAAATATTATGGTGGGCCGAGTATCTTCAACGGGGTCGCCTACATAGGCAATGAGGATGGCAATTTCTATGCCTATGGAAATGCTTCACAAGCCACACCTACGCCGCCCCCGTCTCCGACGATTCTGCCGACCTCAACGCCCGGCACCATCATCGCACGGGACACCTTCCATCGCGCCAATCAGTCCCTCTGGGGAACAGCCTCCGACGGCAATGTCTGGGGTGCTGACGCCAATACTCAAAGCGTCTTCTCCATCGCAAACAACACTGGCCAGATCTCGAACGGCAACGGCATTTATAACGCCGTGCTTGGACCTGCCATCGGCAATTCCGAAGTGCTGTTCAGCGGCACCATCAATAGCTTCAATAACAGCAATTTTGGCGCGGTACTGCACTGGTCAGATACAAATAACCTCTACAAAGGATACATTGATGGCAGCCATGTAATTATTCAGAAGCGCGTCAATGGAGTTTCCACGATTATCGGCTCAACTCCATTCACCACCACCGTCGGCAAATCCTATACCGTCCGTTTCCGCATCGTAGGCCCCACGCTCACCATCAAAGCCTGGCAAACGA
>VBFM01000080.1:0-423 GCA_005882595.1 Chloroflexota bacterium | reverse complement strand
CCAGGTGCAAAGCGGGACAATACTCGATGTAACCTCTTTCCAGGCAACGGCACAATAACGGTCTCTCACTATTGCAGTGCGCTTTCAACTCGCCGCAGAAAGGCCTGTACTGTCTGCATATATAGCTCAGGCTCCTCGACATGCGCCAGGTGCGAACTGTTTTGCAGTAAAACCCATTCAGAGCCGACAATACCCCGATGTAATACTTCGTTAATGACTGGTGTCGATTCGTCGTAGAGGCCGGAGATAATCAGGGTTGGCATGCGAATTTCCGATAGGCGGTTCGTGCAGTCCCAGTCTTTAATCACCCCTACCACGTGAAACTCGCTGGGGCCATTCATGTAGTTGTAGACGTACCCGATTTGATCGAAGGCGCGCTGCACAAACTCCGGCATCGGCGTGACGCGGCAGACATGCCTGGCA
>VBFM01000079.1:0-5419 GCA_005882595.1 Chloroflexota bacterium | reverse complement strand
AGCGAAACGTTTGCATAGGTACGTGCCTTATATATCGTACATAACCCTGGTCAGGAGAATACTGCAACATGCTTGATACCCCCTATGTCAATAGTTCGATGGAGGGAGCCGATACCCTGGACGCAGAAACGCGAGCCAAATATACACAATTGCAGGCGATTCTACGCGAGATGGGTTCCGTGCTGGTAGCCTATTCGGGTGGGGTTGATAGCGCGCTGCTATTGAAAGTAGCGCATGATGTCCTGGGCGAACGGGCGATGGGCGCGATTGCCTCCTCACCTGCTTATGCATCTGAGGAGACGGAGGAAGCGATAGCCGTCGCCAGGCAGATGGGTGTTCCCCTGATAACGCTGGAAACGCACGAGCTGGAGGACGAACGCTACGTTGCCAACGACTTTAATCGCTGCTACTTCTGCAAAACCGAACTGTTTACGCAGCTTGAGCCGCTGGCGAAACAGTACGATTTGCATTTTATTGCGTATGGGGTGAATAAGGACGATGATGGCGATTTTCGTCCGGGGCAGCGCGCGGCTCGTGAATTTCATGCGCGTGGGCCATTGAAAGAAGCTGGCATGGGCAAGCGCGAGATACGGTCAGTAGCAAAGCTGCTGGGCGTGCCCGTGTGGGATAAGCCCGCGATGGCCTGTTTCTCATCACGAATTCCCTATGGTAGTAAAGTGGATGTAACTTCGTTGCAAATGATCTATAAAGCAGAGAAGTTGCTGCGGGACCTGGGATTTCGGCAACTGCGCGTGCGCCACCACGATAAAATCGCGCGTATCGAGGTGGAACGATCAGAACTGCCACGGCTCATCGACGAAGAGATCAGCCAGCAGGTGACACGTGGCTTACGCGCTATAGGCTATCTCTATGTGACCGTCGATCTCCAGGGATATCGTACCGGCAGCATGAACGAGGGATTTTTCAAGAGGAAACAGCACTTATAAGTTTTTGGAAAGTTAGGATCATTCATGAGCAAAAAGAACGTAAACCAAAACAGGAAGCAGGGGCAGGCGAACGGCAAGGCTTCAAGCACTTCATCAACCAAACAGGAGCAGGTGAACGACAAATCGATAAATGTTACAGCATCCAAACAGGAGCAAACGACGAAGCCGGGTCAAATGCCATCCAAAGCTGATGTTACAGCAACAACCAGGACGAATGATGCATCGTCCAAACAGGGGCAAACGAAGAAGCCGGGTCAAATGCCATCTAAGGCTGGAGTTACGGCAGCAACTAAAATGCACCGCCCAGGCAATAAGCCACTCACCAGGCAGGCCATGAAGTATGAACGGCGCATGGAAGAGCAGCAGCGACGCGCGGCACAGCAGCGGCGAGCGGCTAGAACCAGGCTGATTACAATTCTCGGTGTAGTCGCCGCCGTCGTTTTTATTGCTGCCCTTGTTAGTTACCTCGTTGTACAGGCACGCGCGAATACATCTCAGGCGAGAACGGTATTTGATCCGAACTATCAACCGATTGACGGCGTCTATTGCGATCAATTGGAACAGTCAACCTATCACCATCACGTTCATTTAACTGTCTATATTGATGGTAATGCGGTGACGGTTCCTCAAAACATTGGGATTGCTACTGCCGGCTCAAGCGCCGATTGTTATTATTGGCTTCATACCCATGCCACGGATGGAATCATACATGTAGAGGCTCCAAACGCGGGCACATTCACATTGAAGGACTTCCTGGACATCTGGCAAAGCTTTGCTGCTTCTAATGGCTCACAGATTAGCTACTCGACTCAGTTGGCTTCATCAGCTGGCTGGACTGTCTACATCAATGGCAAGAAGGTGAATCAGGATTTCAGTAAAGTCGACATTTCCAGCGATCAGGCCTGGCACGAGGCGATTACGATCATGTATAACAGCCCAAATGCGAAGCCAGATACGACTTTCAATTGGCAGCCGGGTTATTAAGCTCAGGCAGGCTTCTGGATACGCGGGCAAATTGGGGCAGTGGTGCCTATGGTATAATAGTGGTCTGGGTGAATGAACACTATCACGCTTTGACTCGATAACAGGACCAGGAATATATGCCGGAACGTATCATTTATCTTGACCACGCTGCTACCACCGCGCTCGACCCGCGCGTGCTGGATGCCATGTTGCCCTTTTTCACAACCGAGTACGGCAACGCGAGCAGCATCTATACGCTGGGTCGCCACGCAATGCAGGCCATCGATAGTGCGCGTGAAGAGGTGGCTGAAGTACTGAGCTGTCGTCCAACCGAGGTAACGTTTACGGGCTGCGGCTCCGAAAGTGATAATCTGGCCATCAAGGGCATCGCCTTTACCGCCCAGAAAAAGGGCAACCACCTGATTACCTCGTCCATCGAACACCATGCCGTGCTGCATACCTGCCAGTACCTGGAACGATTTGGCTTCAAAACCACCTATGTTCCTGTGGATAGCTATGGGGGAGTTGATCCTGACGAGGTGGGCCGCGCTATTACCGATCAGACGATCCTCGTTTCTATCATGTATGCCAATAACGAAGTGGGAACGATTGAACCTGTCGCGGAAATTGGCCGTATCTGCCGTGCCCGGAAAATCCCGTTCCACGTCGATGCTGTGCAGGCGGGCGGCGCGCTTCCTATTGATGTCACTGCGTTGAACGCTGACCTGTTGTCACTCTCTGCGCATAAATTCTATGGTCCCAAGGGAGTGGGCATATTGTATGCTCGCCAGGGCATGCGTGTACTGCCGCAGTTGCAGGGCGGCTCGCAGGAGCGCGGCAAACGGGCAGGCACGGAAAATGTGGCGGGCATCATCGGCGCTGCAACGGCGCTGCGGCTGGCCTACGAAGAACTGCCGCGGGTCACGCCGCGCATCATCGACCTGCGGGACCGCTTGATAACAGGGGCCCTCACCATCCCAGGCAGCCACCTGACCGGACACCCAACCGAGCGCCTGCCAAATAACGCCAGCTTCGTTTTTGATGGCGTTGAGGGTGAGTCCATCCTACTCAGTCTCGATTTGCTAGGGATAGCCGCCTCAACCGGCTCCGCCTGCACCTCCGGTTCGGTCGATCCATCCCACGTACTACTCGCGATGCATTTACCTGTCGAACGCGTGCATGGCAGCCTGCGCCTCACCCTGGGCAAGGCCAATACAGATGAAGATGTGGACGTGATACTTTCCGCGCTTCCGCGGATTATTGAGAAACTGCGGCAGCTTCGATGATTAAATCTTCAGGACGACTCTCGCGGTCGTCCTGGAAAAATCATTGTTGTTCATTACGCCTCGCCTCCTTCCATCAACGGCGTTGCTGCCGCGCAAGCCATCACTCGCGTGGCGGAGCCAAAGAAACAGCCCGTGTTCACCTGGTCCACCCCCTTCTCTTCTCGAGAAATAGTACTATGTGAGATCGTTCAGGTCTAGCATACGCATAAACTCACAGACCAGCTTCCGGTGACAGCAATGCAGCCTCAGTGGAGGTTCTTCCAGTTCATGACGCTGCTCATGACGCTTTCATGACGCTTCCCGCTCATACTAACAGCAGAGAGAACGAGATACAGCCGGTCGTGGTAGGAGCCAGGAGGCCCCGCGGCAGACGCAGGGTCTCGTGGAGCGCGTCGGCCCAGGCTGGGATGCGACGCGCGACGAGCAACCAAACAAAAGGAGAATTGTTGTATGGCACAGCTACAGATCGCCTACCTCCTGCGGCCGGGAACTCAGGAGCGCTGGCGACGCCTTTGTCAGGATCTAGCCGGACCACGCCTCGATCAGTTGGAAGCGTCCAGCCGACAAGCGGGCATCACCCAGGTGCAGGTCCGGCTCGTGCAACTGCTCCACGGCGAACTCATGCTCATCACACTGCATATGCAGGAGCCCCAACAGTCCTTGTGGGAACTGGCGACCTCCAGGCGTCCGTTTGATTGCTGGCTGCGAGAGCAACTTCAGGCCTTGCTTGGCTGGAACTTGCAGGAGGTGCTGGCTGACCCGCAAGGAGATCTCATCTTCGCCTGGTCAGCCGAACGAAGTGAAGGAGAGGCAGAGGCATCATCAGCATGCGACACCTCATCCTTATGAGATGAGCGAGGGGAGGGCGTTCCTGGAGCAGAGGTGAGGACGAACATCGGCTCATGGGTACTCATACGAGGACCGGAAAGAAAGGAGAATATGCTATCTATGCAGCAACCGCAGCCCGGGGCCACACCGGTGCCAGCAGTCCCGGATGGTGTCCTGGTCGGACAAGCCCTTACAGGCGATGAGCGCGCCTTTGCGACTCTGGTGGATCGCTACCAGGATCTATTACTCGGCTATATCCGCGGCATCCTAAAAGACAGCGAACAGTCCTCTGATGTGTTGCAGCAGGTTCTTCTCCAGCTGTATCTCTCTTTGCCAACGCTCAATACGCAGACGCGACTCAGCGGGTGGCTATTTCGGGTCGCACGTAATCGCTGCATTGATGAGTTACGCAGGAGGTACCGCAGGAACGTCGTGTGTTTCTCAGCGTTGGAGTGGGAAAGTTCTGAAGTGGAGTTCTCGCCGGTAGAGTGCATAGCGGACTCTCAGCCGTTGCCAGAGGAAGTTGCAGTGCAGCGAGACTTGCACGACACGGGCCATCGTCGTACTTCCTCCAAAATTTCGCCGGATTGTGTATCTGCGCTGTTGGAGGGACCTCAGCTTTACTGAGATCGGGCATCTCCTCAAGATGCCGGAGGCCACGGCGAAAACCTACTTTTACCGGGCACGCCCTCTGCTAGGTGCTGCACTTGCCAGCAGTGTACAGAGTGCATCCGCCTCCTAGTGCGGCATCTTTTGACGATCCAATCCATGCTTTCTTTCACTCTCCCCTTCTGTGCCGCATGGCTGAAAGGGCCAGAGGAAAGTAGATGGCATCCATCCTAATGATCAGGGGTATCACACTGCTGTTTAAGTACTTCTGAGATCGCTTCCACACTCCGATCCAAAAAACGCTGCCCATTCTCCAGGCGGCTCGTTGCACTGAAATACCCCTTGCACCCTGGCCCGGTTCCAGGGCGAGTGGATGAACCATGACCAGCCATGGTAGCGTGCAGCATTTGCATGACCACCCAGCCCAGGATCGTACAGAGCAGCGTCTGCCAAAGGTGCAAGGTGATGCTCGTGGCGACGAGGATCGCGAGAAAGGACCAGATCTCGAACGCGTGCTTCATCACGCTTTGCCCCAGGCTCAGCGAAATGCCTGCCAGGATCAGGATCAGCAGAGTCAAGATATTAGTGCCAGGATTTGACTGCACGGCATGGAAAACAGAGCGCCCCGCTCTGGACGGGGTGGCCGTCCAGAGCGGCCTGCGTTGGGTCGGTATTAGCGCCCATATACGCAGGCCGCTCCCCTGGTTTAGCTGCTGCTACTGCCAGTCTGAATGAGCTGCGTCACGACCGACTTGACACGATTGGAGGGGATGGCGAAGCCAACGC
>VBFM01000078.1:8977-12868 GCA_005882595.1 Chloroflexota bacterium | reverse complement strand
GGATTTCTTTGACGTAGAGCAGTATCCGTATATCACCTTCAAGAGCAAAAAGGTGATCCTGACGGACGCGAACCACGGTCAGCTCATTGGCGACCTGACCATTCGCAATATCACTCGCGAAGTGGCGTTGGACGCAGAATACAGCGGAGTGAGCCAGAGTCCCTGGAACACATATAGCGCCGGATTCAATCTGCGTGCCAGGGTGAACCGCAAAGATTGGGGCCTGAACTGGAATATGGTGTTAGCAGGAGGCGGCATTGTCGCCAGCGACGAGATCACCTTAACCATTGACCTCGAACTAACGAGGCCGGTGGAAGCGGTTGCACCTGCTCAGCCAGAGGAAGCTACTGCTTAAAAGGCAAGTAATATCAGCGAGGTCAAATTGCTGTAAGTATACGTGCGAAGGCTACTTCTGTTCTTCTGTAGGATAGGTATCGGTATTCTCGGCTACCTTCTTCGGTTTTTTATTGATTGGTGGTTGACCTTCCGGTACATCCTCTATAAACTCGGTGACGGGGACACCGAGGGCCTTCGCTATCTTATCGAGCGTGTTCAGCGACGCATCGTGCTGCGGATTATGCCAGATGGCCTGGATCGTTTTCATATTGATATCGGCTGCCCTCTGCAACCTGGCCATAGAAATGCCTCTGGCCTGTGCGACCTCTTTCACCCGCAAGCGTCTCATGTCTGTCTGCCCCTTGATAGTTGATGCACGCATGATACTAAACATGACCACTTGACACAATCCCATCGTAATGGTATGTAATAGAGCGGTATGTAATAGAGCGGTATCTCATACAATGGTACAACTAATCGTGCTTGATCGACAAAAGGGGGACGCAACATGAGTGAGATTGCAAGGCTGCGCAGGCAGATCGAACTGGAGTGTGAGGCAATGCGGCTGGCGATAGACGGGTACGCTGCCGTCACTTCCCACAAAGTCATTGAGCAGAGATACAAGAACCTGGGGAAGCACCAGGAGGATTTAGAGAAGCATGTAGGCAAAGAGGAAGCGAGAAGTATCGTCGGGGAGATTTACGCGACAGTGGTGGGATGAGTGTAGATTTTCAACCGCTCGCTTCTGTACCCGCATGTAATTTCGCCAATCCCTCAGCGATAGCCCCCGCCACGTCGGTTTCCGCCGTCTGCCGGGCTACGCGCAGAGCATTTTTGATGGCTTTGGCGTTGGAGCGGCCGTGCGAAATGATGGCCGAGCCATTGACGCCGAGCAGCGGCACACCGCCGTATTCAGCGTAGTCGAGGCGTTGAAAGACCTTGCGCAGGCCGGGGCGCAGCACGGCAGCCGCCAGCTTGCTAGGAAGCGAACTGGTCATCTGCGTGCGCAGCAGGCCGATCAGCGTTTCGGCGAGTCCCTCGCTGAGTTTGAGGACAACGTTGCCAACGAAGCCATCGCAGACCACCACGTCAGCGCTGCCCGCCGGAATATCGCGCCCCTCGACGTTGCCAATGAAGTTCAGGCCCAGCGTACCGGCGGTAGCCTTGAGCAGCCGGTGGGCTTCCTGTACCAGCTGGTTGCCCTTGCTCTCCTCCTCGCCGTTGGCGAGCAGGCCCACGCGGGGAGACGGAATGGAGAAAATGCGCTCCATGTAGATAGAACCCATCAAGGCAAATTGCTGCAGGTACTCGGGTTTGCAATCGGTGTTCGCGCCCATGTCGATGACCAGGCACGCGCCGTCCTTTGTGGGGAAGACGCCGCCCAGGGCTGGTCGCTCGACGCCCTCGATGCGTTTGAGGGTGAAGAGTGAGGCTGCCATCATCGCTCCGCTATTGCCGGCTGAGACCGCGCCAAGGGCTGCCCCGTCGCGCACCTGCTGCAGCGCCAGGGTCATCGAGGCGTTCTTCTTGCGGCGTACGGCATTGGCGGGATGTTCATCCATCTCGATGACTTCATCGGTATGGATGATAGGTAGGTCCAGCCCCTGCGTGTCGTGTTTCGCCAGTTCCGCGCGGATGGCATCTTCACGGCCCACCAGGTAGACGCCCATGTGATACTCGCGCGCCGCCTGTACAGCGCCCGCGATAATTTCGCCTGGAGCGTTATCGCCGCCCATAGCGTCCAGGGCCACCCGTGCGGTGGGCGCAGTGGATTGGGCAGTGCCTGCGGCCCCTACACCGGTTTCACTCATACTCGTCTGCCCTCTGGCTCGCCAATGGTGGCCCTCACGAGGTCAACCAACTTGTCCAGGTCAAAGGGTTTGTAGACAATATGCACAACGCCCGCCTTACGAAACTCTTCTTCTTCATTTTTGGCATCCAGGAAGGCCGTCACGACAATTACGGGAATCTTATGATCGCCCATTTCCATGAGCCGCAGTTCGTCGCGTCCGTCCAGGTACTGCATCATCAGGTCCAGCAAGATGAGGTCCGGCTGGTGTTCGCGCACAGCATCATAGAAACGCAGGCTTTGCGTCGTCATATACGTTTCGTAGCCCTCATCGGCCAACGCCTCACGCAGTAGATCAGCAATAGTTGGGTCATCGTCCATGACCAGGATTTTTTTCGCCATCGGCGCCCCCTCATATAACAGTTCACGTTAGTAATGCACTTCGCTCTCTCGGCATCCTTATTATAGCATTATGCCTTACAAAATGGACGTAGAGAAGAGGCAAATTGCCTAAAGAGTAGGACTAAGGGGTAGAATTCACTCCCGGAAAATATTGACATTTGTTCTTATTTCATGCTACCATGCTGCCGAAGAGGGCGCAATAAATTGGGATTTCAAATAGCAGCAGGAGGATGCGCCATTCTTTCCAACCCTCTCTTTTGTGACGCTTGCGGCGCGGCCAATCGCCCTCAGGCGCTCTTTTGCTATGCCTGCGGGCAACCGCTTCAGGCGCAAGGGGGGAAATCAGCGAGACAGACCACCGGGCTGCTGGTCTACAATCACCTGCTCAAACAGCGCTACCGCATTCTACAACAGGTGGGCAAGGGCGGGTTCGGCGCAGTCTACAAGGCGGCTGATCTCCAGTTTGGCAACCGGCAGGTGGCGATCAAGGAGATGAGCCAGAGCAGCTTGAGTCCGCAAGAACTGGTCGAGGCGACCGAATCCTTCAAGCGCGAAGCCATGCTGCTGGCGGGACTGACCCATCCCAACCTGCCGCGCATCTATGAGCAATTCACGGATATGGGGCGTTGGTACCTCGTCATGGATTATATCGAGGGTGAGACGCTGGAAGATCACCTGGAGAAGCGGCCCGGCAAGAAATTGCCCGTGGAGACCGCGCTGGAGATTGCCGTCCAGCTTTGTATGGTGCTCGAATACCTGCATATGCGCCAGCCGCCTATTATCTTCCGCGACCTCAAGCCCGGCAATATCATGTTAACCCCGCACAAGCATATCTACTTGATCGACTTTGGCATCGCGCGTCACTTCAAGCCGGGGCAGGCTAAGGATACCGCCGCGCTTGGCTCGACGGGCTATGCTGCGCCGGAACAATACGGTAAGGCTCAGACCACGCCGCGCGCCGATATCTACGCGCTGGGAGCCACGCTGCACCAGCTCATGACAGGCCATGACCCCTCCGAAACGCCGTTTCAGTTTCCCGCGCTCAAACTGCCCGGTCATCCAATACTGGCACGGCTGGAACAGTTGATTATGCGCATGGTCGAGATGGATAGCAATAAACGCCCCGCCAGCGTTGCAGCCGTGCGGCAGGAACTCCAGCAAATCGCCACGCAATTATTGATCGGCAAAACCAATCCCTTGCCAGCAGGCCTGCCGCCAACCTACCAACCACCACAGCCGCCTCCTTTGCCCAGGCTCCAGCGCACCAACAAGCCTCAACCGCAGACGCAGAGCAATACGCGCTACATCTGCAATGGACATACCAGCCGCGTGACGGCGGTGGCATGGTCGCCAAAGGGCACACA
>VBFM01000078.1:5061-8850 GCA_005882595.1 Chloroflexota bacterium | reverse complement strand
AATCTGGGAAGCAGCCACCGGGAGCCATCTCTTCACCTATCGTGGGCATAGCCTGCCCGTCGCGGCGGTAGCATGGTCGCCCGATGGGACACGCGTAGCGTCTGGTGGCGACGATAAAACGGTGCACGTCTGGGACGCCACGAGTGGGACGAACGTCTTCACTCATCGTGCACATGGAGGCAAAGTGCAAACGCTAGCATGGTCGCCAGATGGAAGGCGCATCGCCTCCGGCAGCGACGACAAAACCGTGCAGGTCTGGATGCCAGTTAAGCCAAAAAGCGGCTTCTTTACCATGATCCTTCCGGCACGCGGTGAATTGACGTATCGCGGGCATAGCGCGAAGGTACACGCGCTTATGTGGTCCCCCAATGGGCAGCGTCTCGCCTCGGTCAGCGCGGACAAGACCTTGCAGGTGTGGGACGCGTCAACGGGTAAAAAATATTTCATCCATCATAACAGCAACGCCGGTTTGAATGCCGTCGCCTGGTCTCCCGACAGCCGCTTTATTGCCTCTGGCGGCAATGACAAAATGGTGCAACTCTGGGATAACGTGACGCGCCACTCTGTCTATACCTATCACGGCCACACCGGTTACGTGACGAGCCTCATCTGGTCGCCTGATGGAAAATTGCTCGCCTCTGCCAGCGTTGATCGCACAGTACAGGTGTGGGAGAAGCGGTAAAAGCTAATAGGAAGCCGCAATTTATAGCACAAACGACATCAGGTCGCGCCCAATCACAATTGTTCCTCGATACCCAGCATCACTCGCCAGGGATTGCAAATTTATGGCATCCAGCTCTCGATACAAATGAGAACACACTATCACCTTTGCCTGTGACCGCACCGCCAGCTCTACGATCTCAGCATCCGAGGGATGACCCGAATCGATGACGGCAAGGTCAACCTGGCTCAGAAACGCGATTTCCTGCTCGTGAAAATGGGAATCGCCGGTAATGGCGTACCGTTTGCCGTTCCACGTGAAACGCAGGCCATGATTGTTCGCGGGTGGTAGACTGATGAACTCGAAGTGACGCGTATCTATCTCGAATGGTCCTTCCGTGACTTCATGAACCTGCACAGCATATGATGGCTGCGTGAAGCTTGATGCCCCAAAGACGCTCATCAAGCCATCTACCAGCTTCTGTGTACCTGCTGGCCCATAGATATGCAGATTAGTGCGGCGCGGGTCGCGCCTTGACCACGCACCTGCGTGTAACAAGGGAATGAGGTCGGAGACGTGATCAGGATGAAAGTGTGAGAGAATAATATGGTTAAGCTGGTTATGCAGGACACCAGCCGCGAGCAATCGTTGTACGGTGCCATGCCCACAATCAAAAAGGATAGGCAGTCCATCAATGTCCAGCAGCACGCTCGATGCTCTGCGTTCGTATTCAATCTGGCATGTTCCGGTGCCGAGTAGGGTGATGCTGCTCATATCTCTTCCATGAGCCTTTCTAAACCGCTCGAAAAAGATTCGATGAGATACAATAAAAGCGTGCTATGAGTAAACACTATAGTATATGACGTGACGATTTTGAAAAGAGGAACCCGCCATGAAATTTGATCTCGATGAGGAGCAATCAGATATTCGCGACATGGTACGTCGCTTTACCGAACAGGAAATCACCCCGCACGCTGAAGCATGGGATGAACAAGAATATTTTCCGCGTGAAGTCTATACGAAAATGGCTGACCTTGGTTTGATGGGTATGACCACGCCTGAAGAGTACGGCGGGAGCGCGCTGAGCCGACTAACGGGCGCGTTAGTGTACGAGGAGCTGGCGAAAGGCGAGATGGCGACGGCGGTTGGCCTGTCGGTACACAACATGGTCACAGGCTCGATTGCCCGTTTTGGCAAAGAACAACAGCGCCGCCGCTGGGTATCGAAATTGGCTTCCGGCGAGCTGCTGGGCGCTTTTTCATTGAGCGAAGCGGCTGCCGGTTCAGATGCAGCCAGCCTGCAATGCCGGGCGGAAAACCAGGGTGATCGCTACCTGGTCAATGGCTCCAAGATGTGGGTGACAAACGCCGGTGAAGCCGATATTTACCTGCTGATGGCGCGCACCAGCGAGAGTAAGGGTTCGATGGGCATCTCCTGCTTTGTCGTCGAGAAAGGCACGCCCGGCTTCTCCTTTGGCAAGAAGGAGCGCAAAATGGGCCTGCACTCCTCACCCACCCGCGAGCTGCTCTTTGAAAATTGCGCCATCCCCACTGCCAATCGCATTGGTGAAGAGGGCCAGGGCTTCAAGATCGCCCTTTCGTCGCTGGATGGCGGGCGTATCAACATTGGGGCGGTTGCCGTAGGCGTGGCGCAGGCCGCATTTGAAACCGCCGCCCGCTACGCCCACACGCGCGAACAATTCAACCAGCCCATCGGCGCATTTCAGGGCATTCAGTTCCTGCTGGCGGACATGGCGATGAAGATCGAGGCCGCGCGCCTGCTGGTCTACGAGGCCGCCTATAAACTCGACGAGGGACAGAATGCAGGCATGTACGCTTCGATGGCGAAGTGTTTCGCCTCCGATGCCGCGATGGAGATCACAACCAACGCCGTTCAGATTCTCGGCGGCGCAGGCTATGTGCGCGATTACCCCGTCGAACGCTACATGCGCGATGTGAAGGTGGCGCAGATTTTCGAGGGCACGAATCAGATTCAGCGCGTGGTGATTGCGCGCGCGTTGTTGGGGAATATACGAAAGTAACTCCTCATAATAAACAAAAAGCGAGCAGGCACCTGTCCGGCGGACAGGTGCCTGCTCGCTTTTTGTTTATTACCAAATTGCTACTGTGCAACCTTTGTGCCTGCGAACTCGCGCACCAGGTTATTGAACTTCGTCGCCTGCTCATCCTGGGGCTGCTGGTTGCAATGGTCCAGGGTATGAGTATCGATGCGTGGGTTGACTTGTTTGAAGGCAGCGCTCGCCTCCGCAGGAGTGGGGACAGCTTCGCGGCCCCAGATAGCCACTATAGGCATTTGCAGACGGGCCAGCGGCTCGCGCGCGTCCATGGTCAGATTGCGGCTGAGGGCGGAAGACGCGGCGTAGCGCGCATTGGGCTGGTGTGCGCTGCTGAAGATATATTCCACCAGTTCGTCGGTAATCAAGCCGGGGTTGTGGTAGCCCTGGCGATCGTAGTAGTTCTGGATGCCACGGCGCGAGGTCAGCACGTTATAGACAAACTGGCCGACGATAGGTGTGCGCAGCAGGAACTTCAGCCCGGCGTTGAGCGGGCCAGGCACCGTTTCCTCTAACAGAGCGGGGGAAGGCGCAACCAGCATCAGGCGCTCAAAAAGCTGCGGGCGGCGATAGGCATTGGCGATGACATAGGCGCAGGTCTCGCCATGCGCGACAACCACCGTGGGTTTGCCAATCACTTCTTTCAGGAAATCGCTAATCAGGTCGGCGTAGGTCTCGGCGGTATAGTCGATAGCGGGACGATCCGAGAGACCATAGCCCAGCAAGTCGAGCGTATAGACGCGGAACTGCTCCGACAGCGCGTCCACGTTCTTACGCCACTCGTAAGACGACGCGCCGGGGCCAAAACCATGAATGAGCAACAATGGCTTCGATTCGCGATTGCCTTTGACTTGATAAAATACATCCCCATACTTCCAGGGATAACGGCGCTCTTCGCCTTTCAAGATAGTGTTGAGTTCGCCCGCCTGCGACTCTGCCATTTTGTTTACCAGGGCCAATACCCCAAGCGTACCGCCCAATACCAGCGTGGTGGTAAGTAATTTACCTGTAAATTTCACTTGCACTTCTCCTCAATAGTGTACATTTGTCTACC
>VBFM01000078.1:0-4910 GCA_005882595.1 Chloroflexota bacterium | reverse complement strand
ATTTGCCCTTTAGTACTATTGCTCGTATACTTTTAAGGCATCCAGAATTTAAGTTTTTGATAGTCAGCCTGGTGCGCTTTCACATGGTCGAGGATGGCAGTGTACCAACATTGGAATGGTGGAAGCATACATTCACACGTACCGAGGCATAATGCAAGCATTCTCATCCTATATCAAGCTGTCAGACGAAGTGCAGACAGCTTTACAGGCACAACGACCGGTTGTGGCGCTCGAATCAACGGTCATCGCGCACGGTCTGCCATACCCTGGCAATATTGAAGTCGCGCTGGCGATGGAAGCGGCGATCCGGGCCGAGGGCGCGACTCCCGCGACCACGGGCATACACGATGGTAAAATCGTCATTGGCCTGTCAAGAGGCGACATTGAACGCCTGGGAACCGCACAGCACGTTTTGAAGGTCAGCAGGCGCGATCTGGCGGTGGCTCTGGCGACGGGCCAGTTGGGCGCAACCACGGTTGCTGGCACGATGCTGTGCGCGAGCATGGCCGGCATTCGCTTTTTTGCGACGGGCGGCATCGGCGGCGTACACCGAGGCGCGCAGACCAGTATGGATATCTCTGCCGACCTGACCGAGCTGGCACGCACTCCCGTGCTGGTCGTCTGCGCCGGAGCGAAATCTATTCTTGATCTCGACCTGACCTTAGAATATCTGGAGACACAGGGTGTACCTGTGCTTGGCTGGCAGACCGACGAGTTCCCGGCCTTCTACGTGCGCTCCAGTGGGAGACGGCTGCATCATCGTGTCGATGACGTGGAGACGATGGCGGCTATCGCGCGTGCACAGTGGGATTGTCACCTGCAAGGGCTAGTCGTGGGATGCCCCATACCAGAGGCGTATGCAATGGCAGCCCAACCCCTGGAAGCTGCTACCGAGGAAGCCTTACAACTGGCGCAAAAAGAGGGTATTCGCGGCCCGGCAACGACGCCATTTCTGCTTGCTCACGTCGTCCGAGCGACCAGGGGCGAGAGCGTCGAGGCCAATAAAGCCTTGCTGGTCAATAATGCAGTGTGGGCGGCGCGTTTTGCGCGTGCGTATTATGAAGCGTCTCAAAGCGGTTGATTTCTTTGCTTCTAAGGACTACAATACATACAAACAGGCGCTCGGCAGCGGTGTCAACGAAGGGAGATTTGTATCGTGAGAAACGGATTGGCCAAGATTGTTGGTGGCGCTATTTTAACCATCTTATGGCTACTTGGCTTCATGTATATAAGGTCAACGCTCGTGATCGATTTTGGAGCAGGGCTTGTCATGAATTTCAGGCTATTTGTGATAATTGTTGGCCTGCTCATTATCGTGCTGTATCATATTTTCTACCGCTCATCCACAGAAATCACCAAGTTGAGCCTGGGCGTTGATTATTCGATTGCCTGGCTGGCGTTGATGTTCTTTTATCCATTCACAAATCCAGCGGTCGATGAAGGCACGAGGGGCGCAGTTGCGTTCTTTGCGCTTGTCGGCGGCCTGGGTTTTTGCTTGATATGGATACGCTTCTTCTCAGATGAGGTTTCATTAGAGGGATAGCATCCTCAAATGCAGGGGCCGTTTCTGGCCCCTGCATTTTTTCGTTAATGCCGGAAATGCCGCTGTCCTGTAAAGACCATGGCGATAGCATAGTGATTGGCCATGCGAATAGCCTCCTCGTCGCGGATAGAACCTCCAGGTTGAATTATGGCCGTAATGCCCGCCTTGGCCGCAGTTTCCACGCCATCTGAGAAGGGGAAGAACGCATCAGAGGCCAGCACCGAGCCGCGTGAGCGTTGCGCCGCTTTCTCCAGCGCCAGTTGCACGCTTGCCAGGCGGTTCATCTGTCCCGCGCCCACACCCACTACTGCCAGTTTATGCGCCAGCACAATTGCATTCGACTTCACGTTCTTGACAACCTTCCAGGCAAACATCAGGTCGGTCACTTCTTCTAAGGTTGGGTCGCGTTCGGTTACGACACGATAGGCCACTTCCTGCTCTCCTGACGTGTCAGAGGTTTGTATAAGCAGCCCACCGCTTATGCTGCGCACATCAAGCTCTTTGCCAGGAAGCGCAAGCGGCCTGGTGCCGCTTGTACTGGATTCAAACGGGAGATGCGTGGCCAGCAAGCGAATATTTTTTTTCTCGCGCAAGACCGCTAGCGCTTCGGGTGTATATTCCGGGGCGATGATGGCCTCGTAGAACAACTGGTGAATCTCGCGAGCAGTATCAGCGTCCAGTGGGCGGTTACAGCCAATAATACCGCCATAGGCAGAAATGGGATCACCCACGTGCGCTTTTTTATAAGCATCGAGCAGTGTATCGTCGCAAGCCAGACCGCACGGGTTGGTGTGCTTGACAATGACGACTGTGGGCGCGCTGAAACTCTTCACCGAGGTGAGCGCGGCATCCAGATCAAGCAAGTTATTGAATGAGAGTTCTTTCCCGTGTAATATCTCCGCCCTGGTAACGGTTGGCTCTAGTGACGCGGTAGTCGTTTTGTTCCAGCTGTAGAGCGCGGCCTGCTGATGGGGGTTTTCACCATAGCGCAGCGACTGGGCGCGCCGCAGGGAGAGCGTGAGGTCTTCGGGGAAATATTCTGGTTCCGAGGTGTGCGTGCGTAAATACTCTGCAATGGCCGTGTCATAGCTGGCGGTATGTTGAAACGCAATGGCCGCGAGACGGCGTCGAGTAGCAAGGCTCACCTGTCCGGATTCGCGCCATTCCTGCATGACAGGCGCGTAATCTTGCGGGCGCACCAGCACAATCACATCCTCAAAATTTTTCGCTGCAGCACGCACTAATGAGACTCCACCGATATCAACCTGCTCCAGGGCTTCGTCCATGGTCGCATCCTGACGTGCCACCGTTTCGACGAAAGGATACAGATTCACCACCACGATATCGATAGGCTCAAGGTTGTGTTCCCGCAACTCCTGTACATGCGTCTCGCTATCGCGGCGCGCCAGGATGCCGCTAAATATAGCCGGATGTAGGGTCTTGACACGCCCACCAAGTATCTCTGGAAACCCGGTCAGCGCAGTTACCATTTCCGCCGGAATGCCTGCATCTTGCAGTGCGCTTGCTGTACCGCTGGTTGAGAAGACCGTGATGTTATGGGACTGTAATTCACGCGCCAACGGGACGAGTCCCTCCCGGTTGGCAACACTGACAATCGCTCGCATAGCAATCATATCCTTTCGGCTCGGTTTCTGGCTTGATACACCGCACTTACTATTAGTATACAATACAAATTATTCCAGTGGTTGGAAAGGTGAAGTTAAGAAATCTTAACCCAAACCCGGTACTTTCCTACCATCAAACGAGGCAGGCAAACGAACAGCAAGATTCGGCTGTGGTAATATCCCAAACGTATTAAGTATTCTCATACAGTTTCAAATTAGCTTACGGTGTCCATCCGTGACTACCTATCTTTAGAGAACAAGAAGCGCGTATCGACGGAAACGTCCAGGGGTGTGACGCGCATGTAGGGATGCGACAATCCTTGAAAGCCATCCTGCCAATGTGGGCGCGATAAATCGGGCCCCTACAGGCAGGATGTAAGGTAGTTATCGCGTCCAGAAATGTCGAGATGCTTCCACAGATGTGGTCAGCCGGGCATCCTGTTGTCTATGATGAAGGAAGCCCTGCTTTCACACGATGCAAGCCGAGGAGTTTTGTAAAATGCGAAAGTTACGACGCAGTCCGTTTGGCTCAGTCCCAAAAAGACGCGGGCGTTTGTCGCCATTGATGCTCGTTGGAGCACTGGTAACGATTATTGTAGTGCTGGTGGGCGCCATCGTCTTCGTGCTGCCGCGTTTGGGATCGCACGCTGCGGCAGCCAATGGCGATTGCACGTTGATTGTTCCAGCCCGGCCACTAAGCGCGCGGGGTCTGGCAACGCCCTATCAATTGACGGCGACCAATCCTGACAATGGGCCATGTAACGAAGCGAATGCTGCTCAAGCAGCATTCGTACAGGGAGCCATCATTGACCCGGCAACGGGCAACATCTCTATCTATGATCCGCTTGTAATTGACAAGGGTACACAGCCTGCAGTGAAGCCCGTTGTGCCTGCGCTTCCACAGGGAGCAGTCGTTGGGCTGTGGTTCGGCTCCAACGGAAATACCCTGACTCTTCGGGATTCGAATGGCAGCTTACAACAGGGCTTGTGTGTGAATGGGGTCGACGGCTCGATCTTTGGGCAGTTCTCCTACTGTAATGCACCGGCCTTCTTCCAGGCGGCTAATTCGGCAATACAGGCAGGCAAGCTCAAAGTTCCGCCTATAGGCAGAGCGCAAGATGGGATGCAATGCCCGACCACACGTGATTTTTCGATCGTTGACCAGGATCAGAGCGATAATGTGACCACAACCTATCTCGTTAACGGGGCGGGTCAGACTGCGCAGGATACAGCAGCCAACGCCACTGCTCTGCAGGGACAGGTACAGAAAAATGGCAGCGACGAACGCCTTCTTACGCTCGTTGACAAGGCTATAGGCTGTACTCCCTGGATGGTACCTGACCTGGCAAACCCTGGGAATATGCTACCCGCTCTTCCCTTGAACGAATTGCAGGCCGCGGCATCCCAAGTAGCGCCTGTGGCATTAGTACCCGGTCGTGACCCTATGGTGTTATTGAATAACAAGACCGATCTCAACAAACTCAACGCGTATCGTGTGGGTGTGGATCAGCCAACCTTGCAGAATCTGAACGTTGCCAATACGCGTCTCTACTGCCAGAATGTGCTTGATGTTGCGCCGCCGCGCCTCCAGATCGATTCTCGCTTCACGAAGCAAGCGGCTTCGCCTGATCCAGCCGCCGCCAATACGCTCTTCACCTTCCTGGCACAGCGCTTTGTCACCACGTTTGAGAACAACGGCCTCAACTGCGCAAAGTTGCTGGGAGTTCCTGATCCTATTACGG
>VBFM01000077.1:0-4326 GCA_005882595.1 Chloroflexota bacterium | reverse complement strand
ATCGCTGAGTAGCACTTCGTTGTCTGCTCCCAGCAGCATATTGTGCGGCTTGATATCTCGATGGATCAGTTTTTGGTCATGGATGTACTGTAAAGCGCCGGTGACCTGCTTCAGGTAATGCAGGATGGTGGGCAATGGAAGTCGTTTGCCATGAGGATGACGCTGGCGTAGATTCCCATTAGGGGCATAATTCATGATGAGGAACGGAACATCCCCATCGATGCCAAATTCCAGCACCTGCACGATATTTGGATGCTTCAGATGCGCAACGGTGCGAGCTTCTGCCTGGAACTTGTCTTTTTCTTTGCCTGTTAATTGAGTATGCAATACCTTGATGGCAGCCTGCCTGTGCAGGTAAATATGTTCTCCCAGGTACACTTCAGCAAAGCCACCTTCACCCAACAGGCGCACCAACCGATAATTCCCGAGTTGCTCCCCCACACGGTTAGCCATACGCTCCCTCTCTTTTTGGCAAGAGTTGTCCCCAAACTACGCTTCATTGAGTTGCTTTAATGCTAGAGGCATTATATGAGGAAGAGAGGAGTATTGTCCAGGAAAGATTCTGCGAAAGTATCCATATTTATGGAATGAGTCGGTAACGATGCAGAGTAACAAGCTTTGTTATAATAGCAAAAACATCAGAGAGCAAGATGCCCAAGTTGTTCAAGCAGGAGGGAACCCATGTCACTCAAACCACAAGCAATCGGCCCGATTCCAGAAGAAACGGCACGTGTTGCCCATGCCGTCTATCCCAAAGGGAACGTGTTTATGCGCATGCGCGATGAACTAGGCACGATCTACCAGGATGAAGCCTTCGCCCACTTATTTTCCCATACGGGACAGCCCGCAGAAGCCCCGTGGCGCTTAGCCATGGTCACCGTCATGCAGTTCGCTGAAGGACTTTCCGATTGCCAGGCCGCCTTTGCGGTGAGCAGCCGGATAGACTTCAAGTACGCCCTGGGTTTGGAACTCACCGACCCCGGCTTTGACTATACGGTTCTGTCCGAATTCCGCAAGCGTTTGGTTGCTGGAAACAGCGAACAAGTGCTGTTGGACACGATGCTCACCCTCTTTCAGGAGCGCGGATGGCTCAAAGCGCGCGGCAAGCAACGCACCGACTCGGCGCATGTGTTGGCCAGGATCCGCGCACTCAATTGAGTGCTCTGTGTAGGAGAAATGTTGCGCCACGCATCAGGTTGTCTTCGTTCAACCAGTCCTCTGTCGTCAAGAGATATCCCTGGTATGAACGGTGAGGTCTCCCTTGAAAATCGCTTGATAGACACGAAATATCATAGAAAGCTCGATTTTCATGCACGGTGGTGCGCCTGCGGCGCATGGCTCACTGCTGACGCCCCCGTCGTAGTCATTGTAAGGGCGGGCTTTATTGCCCATTTCCATTCCCATTTCCGTGTCCGTCTCCGTCTCCCGATGTTGGGGTAGGCGGCATGCCATCACCAGATGGAGATGCAGTCACCGTCGGCGTTGTCACCGTTTGCAGTTGCACAGCTGGGAAATTGCTCGCATTGACCGCCACAACCGTAATGCGCTGGAGATCACTCGGCAGAGTACTGCCACTGCCCTGCGTAAAACGAATGGCAATGGTCTTTGGGTCTACCCCCGGCTGGTTCGCCAGAAACGCGCGCGCCTCACTCAGCGTCTTGCCCGCTAAATTGGCCTTGATCGCTTGCAGTTCCGCGGACGGAAACTGGTAGACTCCATCACCGCCCGCCGCAATCTGGATGGTCACTTTTTGAGAAGTCGTATCAATGCTCTGCACTACCGGTCGGCCCACCCTCACTGTGTTGCTGAGCAGAAGGTAGTTGACGCCAAACTGATGCACCTTGTTGGCCAATGCTTGTCGTGCCACGCTCTGTGCATCGGCAGTGACAATATAGCCAACGCTTCCCCGCTCAGTCAGCGTCACCGTCACCCTCTCTCCCGGTTGCCCTACCAGCGGATTGGATACAGCCGAAACAATCTGTACATTGATATCGGTCACTTGCATCCCTTGAGCCGTCCCAAGCTTGTGCTGTAAATCTTGCCTGACTTGTTTTTCCAGGCCGGGCTGTATCTGGGCCACCAACCCATTGACATCATCCTGGCTGACCCCAGGTTGGCAATTGAAAACTCCAAAACTACAATTCACTTGCCCGCTGGTCGGTCCGCTTTGTGAAGCCGATAGGCTGCTGTTCAAGCCCTTGACCGGGATGGTCATGTTTTTCACATCCACGTTTTGCGCGTCAGGCCTGGCTGTCAATGTATAGACCTCATTAAACTGCTGCACCTTCGGCCCAAAATTGATAGTCGCAGCCGACACCGTCACCGTCTGGAAAGCATAGTACCCCAGCCCCGCAATCGCCAGAATCACCACCACCATCAACGCCGATAGCAGGGGTAGCAGTGATTTACCTCCACGCTGCTTCACGGGCTTCGGCTTTCTCGGGGGCGCAGCGACAGGCAGTGATGCCGGTTGCGGTTGAGGTTGGGATTGGAGTTGGTGTACAGACGGATCGAAAGCAGTAGTCGGCGCGTTATAATCTTCGCGGGCAAAGGCCCGGGGGATCATTGGTGGATCGGACACAACAGGCAAATTGCCCGAATGCTGTAACGAGACCGATACCGGTTGCCCATTCCTCGCGCTAACGCTGTCCTCCCCTGGACCAACCGACAACCTGCCGCTCATATAACTCATCATAGAGGCATCGAGCGGTATAGATGGCCTGCCCGGCAGCGCTGGTGAACCCGTCAAGACCTGGTAAGCGCGTTCAAAGTTCTGTAGCACCTCATCCGCGCTGGCAAAACGATCTTCCGGGCGCATCGCCATACAACGAAACACCACGTAATCCATCGGCTTGGGTATATCGTCAATCTCCTCGCCCAGCGGCAGATTTCCCGTCAACATCTGGTGCAGCATCACACCCAGCGAAAAAATGTCGTTGCTGGGAGCCGCGACACCATTGAGCCGCTCAGGGGCCATATACGCGATGGTGCCGACTTCGTTGCCGGCCGTCGTCAGTGGAGGACTGGCCAACCGTCCCTGCACAGTAGCAATCCCAAAATCGATCAGGCGCACATAAATCTGCCCATCCTGCTCATCCAGCAGGATATTGGTCGGTTTGAGATCGCGGTGAATAACGCCGCGCCGGTGAATATACGCGATAGCCTGCACCAGGGGAACAAAGAGTTGGCGTACTTCGTCGAGCGATAACGGCCCGCTTTGCAGGCGGCGCGCCAGCGTCCCGCCCTCGATATACGGCGTCACCAGGAAGAGGCGTCCCTGGTCCTCGCCAAACTCGAATAATGGCAGAATATGTTCGTGCTTCAGGTGCGCGCTCACCTCCGCTTCACGCAGGAACCGCGCGCGCGCCGTAATATCATGCACCAGGTCAGAACGAATAATCTTGATAGCGACAGGACGACCGAAAGCGGAGCGTTGATGTGCGAGATACACCTCACCCATCCCACCTGTGTCAATAGGGCGTATCAGGTCATAGTTCCCAAAACGCGACCGGCTCTGATCTTCCATTATTGGGCCGTGCTGCTCTCTCATAGTTCTACTTACTTTCAGTTAGTAGATATACGTTCCGATGCTCCTATATACAATAGACGTACAGCGCACCAGTTTAGTCAAAGCTGGCGCATGTTTTTATCTGACAAAAGAAGACATAGCATAAATTGTAAAGAAATGCGTTGATAGATACGCTCCTCAACAGCAGTATAGCATTAACCCACGATGTGAGCAAGTATAATTTGTAAATTTACCTCGCCTGCTTCTCCACTTCAACCCCCCGTATCCTACCGGTAATATAGAGGAAAAATCCCAGCATAAACAGCGCCTCGGCAATATTGATAATCACATAATAGGGCAGTGTGACCGCACCAATCGTCAGCATCAGATTATTAAAAAATTGACCAAAAGGCGCAGGTAGCAGCACCAGGCCCCACGAGCCATTCCAAAGCGCGTGCTGTGCAACCGCGTAGAGCCAGCACCCGAAAGCCTTCAGCACGTGTTTCTTACCGGGATGGACCAGGTAATACCAGCCAAGCGCAACCATTGCCGCGCCAAAACCATGTAACAGTCCTGCGCCCGTGCGAATGAGCGCCGTACTCAGCCAGTCGTTATAGTTGGCACTGATATAGCCGCTCGTCTCGATCAGGTCAAAACCAATCCCGCAGGCCAGGCCAAGCACAAAAGCCTCTGCCGCGCTGCGTATGCGCCCAATCAAGATGATCACCCCCAGCGGCTTCACCGCTTCCTCGACCACCGGCGCAATCACCGCGACCGCGATCAGCAGCAAATTATACACTTTGGGGTCCTGGCATATT
>VBFM01000179.1:526-5342 GCA_005882595.1 Chloroflexota bacterium | reverse complement strand
GTCAGGGCAGCGAGACCAATAATCATCCCCACCATGCGTAAAACGGTGACGACGGATGAGGCCATACCCATCTGTGAATTGCTCACCGTATTGATGGCGGTAGTGCCGATAGGCGCGATAACCAGGCCAAATCCAAAGCCGCAAATGACCGTACTGGCGGTGATCTCGATCCAGTTCACGTCGATGGGCCAGAAGTGCATCAGCATAAACCCGAGTGCAGTGAGCAACAGGCCAATGACCGCCGTTGCGCGACAGGTAATACGTGGGCAGAGCAGGCCGCCAACGATAGCGCCGACAGGAATCAAGGCCGTCAAGCGCAGCAGCGTCAGGCCAGCATAGAGGGGATCACCACCGACCACGGTAATGATAAAGAACGGGATATCAACCATAGCGCTAATGAGTGCGCCACCTACCAGCAGACTGACCAGCGAGGAAGCGGAAAATGCTGCGCGTAGAAATACCGACAATTCCACAATTGGCAGAACCTGTTTGCGGGGGGGCAATACAGCACGCTGACCAGGATTTTCCACGTCAGTAGGGGCGCGATAGAGCTTGCCTCTGCGCTCAATGAAAAGTTCCAGCCCGATAAAGGCAGCCAGCAAGAGCAGCGATGCGCCAATCAACCAGGGATTATTCTGTATCGGTGACTGGTTGGGATTGGGAACCCCCGTGGTGGCAGTGATCGCCTCCTGTGAAAGTCCCAGGCTCAGGCAGAGTAGAGATGCCCCCAGCAGCAGCGTGCCGAGAAAATCTATGCGCCCCCTGTTTGTAGGGGCACGATTTATCGTGCCCGCTTCCATTGCAGGCTGATACCCGGCGCCCAGTGGAATGAACCGCCAGATCGCAAAGGCGAGTATAGCGACAATTGGCAGATTGAGATAGAAAATGGCCTGCCAACCCAGCGTTTGCACAATTACGGCCCCGTAGAGCGGACCCAGTACCCCTCCGGTCTCTGTCACCATACCGATCAAGCCAAGCGCCAGGCCGCGCTGTTTTTCACCATAGAAATCGCCTGCAATAGCCATAGCGACCGGGATGAGGGCGCCGCCACCGATTGCCTGCACAAAGCGCGCGGAAACCAGCCAGACCAGGCTGGGAGAAAGCGCGTTGGGGTCGCTGAAATCATTGGGCGCGGAGACATTGATGCCGATATGTTGCAGGAAACTGATATCGACTGTATTGCCCAGGTTGGTTGCCAGGCCGCAGAAGAGTGAGCCGAAGGCGAAAATACCGAGGCAAATCAGAAAGACCGCGCGTCGTCCGTACATATCGGAGATGCGTCCCATGAGCGGCATAGCGATGATGAAACCGAGCAGGTAGCCGCTTACGATCCAGGCTGCCCGGTCAAGTTGCTCCGGGCTAATCGATAGATCGACGATGATTTTGGGCAACGCCGTGACCACGACCGTCTGATCGAGGGCGGTAAGAAAAACCGCGCTGCACGCGACCAGCATTGCCAGTGTAGGGACGGGATTTATCCTGTCTCGTGTATCGTGCTTGTCTCGCAGTCGAACGCGCTGAAAACGCTGCATCGTCTATCCTTTTGCTATGGCGTTGCCGTCGGCGTTAAGATGGGCGGCGACGTTGGTGTCGCAGCGATGGATGGCGCCTGGATGTTGACCTGTTCCCCGAAATTTGATAGTTTGAAGGTGCGCACCGTCTTATCAGTATCACCCTGCGCCGCTATTCCCGTAATCACAATTTCATACGGCAAGTTATCATTTTTCCCAATGCAGGTGGTCACGTGGTCCAACGTGCCTGCTGGCGCACCACCGCCTGTGATGCCAGAAAGATAGCTGGGATCAAGTTGGCCGCTGAAACTCCAGCAACTTCTCCCATCCACATTCGAGTCGGTAGGCTGGCTGGGATTCTGGATATGGCCCAGGATAGCCGAGACGCCCGTCTGTGGATCGGATAGTGTGCGTGGATCAATCAGCCCCGTCGCTGATTGCCAGGAACCCAGGGCGGCGAGGTAAATGTACTGTTGATTGCCCAGGGCGATGATCTGTACCTGCTGATTGGTCCCCAAAAAGATCGCATTGGCTGTAGCCTTGAGCTTATCGGGAACCTGAATATCGCCATCCGCGCTGGTAATCGGCAGCGCCGCATTTGTCCCAATGTTCTCTGCTTTGAGACTAAAATGATAGGATGTAACCTTCTGAATAGCTGCCTGAGCATTTTTAATCAATTGATGCACATCAGGCGCGTTACTATTGTCTCCACCGCATGCCGCAAGCAGCAGCGCCAGCATCAGGATGAGCAATATGTAGGGGTGAGATGTATCGCGGATAATTCTGTAGGGACCCGATGTGTTGCGTCTGCCTGCCATGGAACCCTCCTTCACTCTATAAGCCGTATGATGTCTCTATGACACATATTTTACCATACGCCTGAAGAATAAAGCAGGTTTCAGAGACTTTCAGGGCGACCCTGGCGGTCGCCCTGGAAAACAATCATTCACAGACCCTGCCTTTTCTCCTATCAATCTTGTATATCAAGCGTATTATATGCTATGCTCGAAACGAGTATTCACCCCACACGTCAGGAAAATGAGGAACGTTATGTCAGAACGAAAGCAGCAGAACTTGTATGTCCCCTTGCGAGTGCGTTTTCGCTCGACAGCCGAGCGCGCGCAGTGGGAACATGAACAGGCTGCGGCCAATACGCCTACCATGCCGGGTATCCCAGAAACCCCCGATGACCGGATGCTGCGATCTCCAGCCGTAACGTATCCACATGGGATGGAGGTACCGCAGCGCGCGCAGCAGATTAAAGAGGTGATCCGCCTGGGCAATGTATTGCGCGCGGAACTGGGCCTCAATGAAGTGTTACAGCAAATCATCGCCTCACTGAGCGCTTGCACCGGCTTTCGCAGCGCCGCCATCAACCTGGTCGAACAGGGCAGCGAATACCTGGCGGTTGCGGCACAGATAGGATCAACCGAGGAAAATGCGCGCCTGTTAGCGCAAAGTCCTATCACACGCGAGCAAATGCAGCGGCTCATGCGCCAGGAATTTCTTATCAGTCAGAGCTATTTTGTGCCGCACGAACGCTCCTCAGAATTTTCGGATATTCCAGGGGTTGTAGATTTGCCATTGAATCGATACGAGCCAGGTGGATGGCATCCTGAAGATGCACTACTTGTACCCCTCTTTAGCCCGCGCAAAAAGGAAGTACTTGGCTTACTCTCTTTAGATGACCCGCAAGATGGCAAGATACCAACCGAAGAGCATATAGAGATCATCGAGTTGTTCGCGAACCAGGCCGCCATCGCCATCGATAACGCCGTCATCTTCCAGGAGCGCGAAGCCGAGCGTCTCGCCCTGGAACAGGCCATTGACCTGCTGCGCCACGATCTGAAGCGCCTGCAAAGCGGTGACTTGCGTCTGCATGTCCAGTCATCGCATGAAAAGTTGCAGCCCATCGTCCAGGCAGTCAATACCATGATCGAAGAGTTCAGCGAGATCCTGGGCAGCGTGCAAAAAGTAACGGAAGCAGTAGATGGGCATGCCCAGGACGTGCAGCGCGGTTCAGAGGTACTCGCGCATGACACCAGCCAGCAAGAGCGCCAGGTAGAGTACATCTCCCGCGTCGTCGATGAGATGGCAAGTACGATGAAACGCGTATCCGAGCGCGCAGAGAAAATGTCCCAGGTGGCATCCGAAGCCACCGAAGTCACCGAGGAGGGGCAAGAAAAAGTGGATCGCGCCCACGAAGGCATGCGCTCCGTACGCGAAACCACTATGCAATCTGCTCGCATCATCAAACGCCTGGGGGAAAGTGGCCAGGAGATCAACGACACCGTCGTAGAAATCACTGACCTCACTACTCGCATGAACCTGCTCGCTCTCAATGCGGCCATTGAAGCTGTGCGCGCAGGCGAGCGAGGCCAGGGCTTTATCGTCATTGCCCAGGAGATTCGCTCACTGGCCGTCAGCAGCGCCGAGGCCGCGCGCAAGGTCTCCTCGCGCATACACGCCATTCAAAACGAAATGACCACCGTCTCCCAGAGCGTTGACCAGCATATCCAGCAGGTGGTTGTGCAAACCGAACTGGTCACCCAGGCCAGTGTCGCTCTTGCCGCCATTGGCGTCGTCACGGAGCAGATGGTTGAGCTTGTGCAGGGTCTCGGCCCGGCAGCCATCAGCCAGGCACAAGGATCGCAACTGGTGGCGCATTCCGTGGAAGAGATTTCACTGATGGCCGGTGAGATTGCCCAGCAAAGCGGACAGATGAAGCAATCGCTGGCTCACCTGGTAGAGTTGACTAACTCACTGCGCAAACGTTTGGCAGTGATTCGTATTGCAGAGCGCTAGAAGCGAGGAAGGGTCTTGAGCTGGCATATTCCCGATGCAATGATGCTGGCAGCCGATAGATTGACGCAGTTTCTCTACAGGGCCACAGGCGGCTTGCTGGGAGAAAAGCAGTTGAGCTACTCGGTTCTCCTGCTTCACACTATTGGGCGCAAAACCGGAAAGAAGCGCACTCACGCGTTGTTATATTTCCGGGACGGAGAAAACCTGGTAATTTGCGCGTCGAACAACGGCTCAACTCAATCTCCTGCCTGGTATTTGAACCTGCAAGCGAACCCCCGCGTTCATATACAACATGGCAGGATACGGCGAGAGGTCACCGCGGAAACCGTTGGTCCAGAGGAAAGAGAACGGCTCTGGCCGAAGCTTTTAACGGTTCGTCCCCAGTTCGCCGACTATCAGCAATACACCTCGCGTGAGTTTCCCATCATCATGCTTAAACCGCTTCCTGCAGTGAACGGCAGCGTATCGGGTCAAGGAGGAATACCAGGCATGAGCAGTTA
>VBFM01000179.1:0-475 GCA_005882595.1 Chloroflexota bacterium | reverse complement strand
GAACACATGTTTGAGAACATAGCTGCGGACCTGTCGGAGCGCTATCCGGGGGCGATAGATACTTCCAAACCCTGGATTTACAATAATGCCGGTGGTGTGATGCTGCAGATGAAGCTCTATCATGCCTCTCTCAATGAATATATTATGATCTGGGGGACTCCTATCGGGAGCGAGGGGCATACCGGTCGGCACCTGGCCGAATTCTATGATACTGTACTTGACGGAGAGGCCTGGTACTACCACGAGGGGCAGTTTACTCGAGATGTCTATAGGCCGGGAGATCAGGTCTTTGTAGGCAAAGGGCAAGCCTCTGGAATGCATTATCCCGATCATGTCTGGATGATTGAGTATGCACGCGGCGCGCTGCCCACGTTGCTCCCTTTCGGTCTTGCCGATGCCCTCTCAAGTACGCTCGATTTCAAAACGGCGTGGCAGACCCTGGTAATTTACCTCTCGCTGGTTCTGCGAAGATACT
>VBFM01000178.1:6475-14005 GCA_005882595.1 Chloroflexota bacterium | reverse complement strand
GCTGCGCCCCTTTGCTGCGTATGGGAAGATCATTAGGTACCAGGTCCGCCGCCTCTTCACGGGCGCGGGCCGTGGAGAGCGCTGCTAATTGGCGACGCCTGCCGCTAGAATTTCGAGCATATGGCGTGTCGTTTGTACTACCGTTTTTGCCCTTTGGAGCCAGTGTGTATCGCAAAGCTATCACACCGCCCATTCTCCCCAGGAAATAGCCCGCTATAGGCAGCATGAGGGTGCGAAGAGCGCTCCAGGCCAGGAGGAAGGTGCCTGCCTGCCCAAACTGGCCGGTGAAGTAAAAGACCAGGTCGGTAATGAAGGAAATAAGCGCAAAGGCAGTGGCAAACCAGAAGCCGCCTGCTGTAGCGCGGCTCATAAAGATGGCCCGCCCTTCGGCGTCGATAACCTGTAAGTTCTCAATCGGTAAGCCTGCTGCGATGTGCCGCGCTTTGCGTACGCGCCTGCGCCCATAGAGGTATATCGGCCAGATGAGCGCGCAGAGGGCAAGACAAAGAAAGAGATCACCGAGGAGTATCACCAGCACGAGCGGGATGACTGCAAAGACCAGAACCTCGATCCATAATTCGAGAGCGCCACGGCGGCCGCTATCAGCCGCGACAAGATAGCCCGCGAGAGCCATGATTGTTGCGTAGAACGCTGTGATAAAAAGCGCGGCCTGGATAAGCGACCCGGTATCATAGACAGTGCTCCCTGGCCTGAACAGCCCCAACAACACATTATTGATGATCTCTTCGCCGGTCCATACGAAAGTAAAAATAGCAACGGGCACCAGCAGCGCTATCACCCATTTGAAGAGGCGCAGGCGTGTATCGTGTGCAGGTAGCAGGATACCGTGATGAATAGGAACAGACATGTTTGTACCACCTTGCATGAAAATGCACTCTGTGAGCATCAAATTTGCAAGTACTATACCTTTTCAGCAGTTTGCTGGCCGAGTAGGCCAGAAGGTCGGAACACGAGTATTAAAATGAGAATGGCGAAGACAATAGCTTGTGACCAGGCTGTCCCGCCTCCTGGCAGGCCAAAGGGCAGGTCCCTGTCGGGAATGTAGAGGACCAGCGACTGCACCAGGCCGATCACCAATCCTCCAAGCATTGCTCCCAACAGGTTACCAATGCCACCGAGTACGGCGGCAGTAAAAGCAATCAGGCCGTATCGGAAACCAATGTCAAATTCCGTGACTCCTATTTGCAATTGGTAGACAAACGCTGCCGCGCCCGCCAGTCCGGCCCCAATGAAAAAGGTGAGGGCAATGATACGATCGACATTCACGCCCATCAACGCCGCCGCTTCACGATCCTGGGCCACTGCACGCATCGCACGCCCGATGCGCGTGCGCGTTACCATCCATTGCAAGCCGACCATCAACAGCAGGGCGACAACGATTACCAGAATATCGGTATTGTTGATCGTGATTGGACCGATAAAGTAGGGGATCCTGGGAAGAACTGCCGGCGTTGCCACGGGGGTGAGGCCCAGCGTAAATTTCCCAATATCCTCTAGCACTAACGAGACACCAATTGCCGAAATCAGTGGAGCAAGGCGTGGGGCGTTGCGCAGAGGACGATATGCTACACGTTCGATCACGACTCCAAGTACTGCGCACACGAGTATCGAACTGAGACATACCAAAAGCAAGACACCCGCTAATATCCATCCCGCAAGATGCGATGCATCGGTAATGCCAAGCAGGTTGAGCATGCTCAGCGAAGCCAGTGTCCCGACCATAAAGATATCGCCGTGCGCAAAGTTGATCAGTTCGATGATCCCGTAGACCATCGTATACCCCAGGGCAATCAACGCATAAATTGCCCCGGTGGCAACCCCGACAACCAGTAGTTGCAAGAACAGCGCCATCGTCCTCTCCCTTCTTCCGTCTCTACAGAACCACTATCCTATCTCTAAAAGACACCACAACCTCCTGGAAATCACTGTACCGTCACCACGGTACGAGGCGCCCAGTCGGGTTTACCACCACCAACATCGGCTACCTGATAGATCGTAAAGATCTTATTAGTCGTATCACCATTGCTATCAAAGGAGATGTGACCGGTGATTCCGTTGTAGGAGATTCCTTTGAGCGCGTCGATGACGGCCTGCCGCAAGACCTGTGCTTGAGCGGCATCGCTGGGATCCTTCGGAGTATGCGTCTTGGTCAAAGCCGCCTTGGTTGCCTGGATCAGGAGATTCATCGCGTCGAAGGCCGCCGCACTATACGGTCCCAGTTCCCCATATTTTGCCTGGTAGTCTTTGACAAAACTCTGAGCAGCAGGAATCTTGGTAGCGTCGGGGGCAGCTATAGTGGCATAATTAGGCCCACCCGAGAGTCCTACTGCCTTGGCGAAGCTGGTGTCAGCAATGCCATCTCCCCCTGCGAAAGCGGTCTGCTGCAGGGCGGGGATGGTGAGCATCTGCTTGCGAATGAGTGTTCCCCCCGTGGAATAGTTCCCGCCAAAGTAGATGACATCGGGATGAGCGGACCCCGCCGCGGTCAGCAGATTGAGGTAGGAGGTTGTGCTTTTCACCGAGTGGCTCTTGCCATCGATGACTGTACCCCCAAGTTTCGTCCATTCCTGGACGAAGTATTTGGCGATGCCGGCCCCGTAGGTTTCCGTGTCATCCATAACGTATGCGGTCTTGTAGTGCTGTGTATTAAAGAGGTAGTCCGCCATCGCCGGTCCCTGATGATCATCGGTAGCTGCCAGGCGGAAATAGGTGACACTACCCGTGGGCCGCAGCTTTGGTACCTGGTCGTTGGCACCCGTGCATCCCACGCTCTCACCGCGCTTGGTGAGACAGGGATTCGTATTAGATGGGCTAATGAGCGCGATGGGGGCATTGTTGGCGATTGGCATCTCGGTTAGCGCTACGTTACTGTTAAACGGGCCGACGACTCCGGCCACGAGAGCATCTCCAATCAGCGATGTTACATTATTCGCTCCTTTCGTTGGATCATGGACACCCCCGACTCCGACATCGTCTTGTGGATCAAAGACCAGCGTATAGCCCTGAATCACGTGATTGGCATTGGCCTCGTCAACAGCCAGGTGCGCTCCATCCTCGGTAGATTTGCCGATGCTTGCATCGCCACCGCTCACCGGCAGGTCGGTGGCAAACTTGATAGTGGTGGAACCGGTGGTGGCAGCGCCGGGGTTGCTCGGAGTACCCGCGCCACAGGCCGCCAGGATCGCCAGCATGAGGGGAATGCCCATCGCCAGCACAAAGATACGTAACCAGAGTCTTCTCATAATGTTGTTCTCCTCCTGTTGTTAAGGAAGTCATCTTCTATTCAGAACAAGTAGACAACCGGACGAACGGTTGCCAGGAATACGCCCTGACAATATTTCTGTTATCCCGGGTGAATAGTTCTTTACGTTGTCTGCAATACGTGTACTGTGTTATCCGCGCTGGTAGCGGCGATGAGCTTGCTATCTGGCGACCACGTCAGTGACACAATAGGGGTAAAGAGTTGATATGTTGCAACATCGCCTCCGTTTTTGATATCCTGCACAAATACTGTTCCATCGCTTCTGGCGAAGGCCAGGCGCTGGCTGTCAGAAGACCAGGCCAGCACCTGCACATGCCCGCTATGATCTTGATAGGAAGCTACCTCGCGCCCATTGATGACATCCCACACCTGCACACCATTATTCCAACTTCCAAAGGAAACGTACCGGCCGTCGGGCGATATCTGCCATGCCCTGCTGGAAGCGGGATTCGGGAAAGCAAGTAGAATCTGCCCGGCTATGGCATCCCAGATCTGGACTTCGCTGTAGTTTGGCGTAAAGGTCTGCATACCTGCAGGAGACGAAAGTAAGAGATTCCCCACGCCTGGGTTCGGGAAGGTTAAGAGAGTCTGTCCTGTGAGGGCATCCCAGATCTGGACCTCGCTGTCGCTTGCAGCCAGCACCCGTCTACTTTCCGGTGACCACTGCAGGAAAAGCATGCCTTCAGATAGCCCCTGGGAGACGTACGTAACCAGCTTGTGCCCGCTGAAGGTATCCCATATAGACAGGGTTCCCAGTTCATCCGAAGAGACCAGCAAGTGTCCATTGGGCGATAATGCCACTGAAGTCGATGCTTCCCCACGAAACGCCGAAATACGGGTACCCGTCACAGCATTCCACAATTGCACTGTCCCGTCGAGGGAGCTAAGCAGGAGCAACTGGTTATCGCTGGACCAGAGCATACGATGCCACCCGCCAGCATGCCCGGCCAGGGTCAAGACTTTCTGCCCGGTGAGAGAGTTCCAGACCTGCACCACCCCATCATCGCCACTGCAGGCTATGCGCTTGCCATCAGGTGACCAGGCGATGTGGAGAATACCGTTGGCATGACTGCGCGTGGCCAGGGTATTGCGTCCTGTGATGGTATCCCATACCTGTACTGCTGCATCCTGCTTGCTGGCGTCTTCACTGGTAACGGCAAGGTATCTTCCGTCGGGCGACCACGCCCACGCGCTGGCGGTATGAGGACCCAGGTACGGTATTGGCTCGAGGGGATTCTGAACCATATTACCTGTCGCCACGTTCAAGACCTCCACTGAATACCCAAAACTGCTTAACAAGGCCAGATATTTGCTCTCGGAAGGCCATACGGGAGAACCCTCGATACCCTGACCCCCTTGATAGGTGAAAAGAACAGCGGGAGTATGATGGCTAACAGGGCTGAGAGGAGTGAGATGCTGCACACGTGGCAGCCAGGCAAAAAGCATTCCCCCGATTATTAGCAGTGCCGCGAGTAATCCTTGCAGCAGGCGCAGGGAAGGCCGAGGCCTGTTCTGCTTCTGTAGGGATTTGACAGTTTGAGTCTGAGCAGCGGGGGTGGAGACCGTTGCGAAATGTGCCTGTACAAGTGCGAGCGCGGCGGCCCGGCATACGAAGACATTTTCATCATGCACGGCAGCGACAAGAGCTTCAACAGGAGCGCGTTTTCCCAGCGATCCCAGCGTCAGGGCAGCAATCTCACGTACCGGCCACTCGGGGTCTTGTAGTGCAGCCACCAGTGACTCCAGCGGCACTCGCTCGCCCAGGCTTCCCAGCGCTCGTATTGCTGCTGCACGCACCGAGGCATCCTCATCATCCAGGGCGGCGACCAGGGTCTCAATTGGCACCCGTGCACCCAGAGCTGCTAAACCCTGGATGGCACCTGCGCGTACTTGCCAGGCAGGATCGTTCAGTGCGGCCAGGTACGCCTCGATCGATGGTTCACCGGAGAAGTGCGCACCGGCTCTCTCGAGACGAGCCAACAGAGCAGGCAGGAGCGTATCCGGCGCGTGCACTGGTGCCAGGTGCGGCAATCCATCAATATCTGAGAATGTGTCATGCTCAGCATCATGATGATTCATCTGTTCCATGGTGTCACCTCATCTTCTCTGTATCAGCTTCCAGCGCCTTGCGTAGCAGCCGCGTACCCCGATGTACCGTGGTTTTTACTGTACCAATTGGTTGCCTGAGTCGTGTTGCGATTTCGCGGTACGTGAGATCCTTGAAATAATACAATTGCAACATTTCTCGATAGTGATCTGGTAGCCGCATTACCTGCATTTCAAGTTCATGCCGGCTTTCACGCCGGCAGATCTCTTCATCCGGTCCAGGAGACTGGTCTTCCACATCGAGCAGGAAACTTCCTTCGGAGAGATCGAGTGGGATAGACGGGAGTTTGGCAGTACGAGTGCGGTGCTCGCGGGTGTAGTTATATAATGCGTTGCGCGTAATCTCATACAGCCATGGCTCTAGCTTCAGTCCCTGAATCTGTTGAGGCGAATAGTTCTTTATTGCATAGTATGCCCGTTCTAATGCATGGAGAACAACCTCTTGTGCGGCCTGCGTATTACCTGTCCTGACCAACACGAAGGCATAGAGTCGATCTTGATAGGTCAACACGAGCCGTTCGAAGGCGTGATCCAGGTCTTTTGCTAGTAAGGTTGGCAAATGCTCACTGCTCGAATCCATGCAAGCCTTCCACTTCGATATTTCGCGCTTTCGTAAGACTATAACACGTGGAGTCCGGCATAGGTTTCACAACTGGTCAGCTCGTCTCGTCCTGTCCTGAAACACATCCATCCATGCCCCGAAAACTATAACCTTTTCCTCAAACCTGCTATACTGATAAATATTGCCCAAGAACTACAGAAGGATGCAGACCTATTATATAGAGACACTGCGAATGAATACTATGCCAACAATCAAATTATTACTGGTTGACGATCACGGGCCGCTGCGAAGGGCGTTACGCGAGGGCTTGCAGGCGACGGGAGCCGTCCAGGTGCTGGGCGAGGCATCAACCGGGCGGGAAGCGGTAGCGCGGGCGTTAGAACTCGATGCAGATGTCATCTTGATGGATGTACAATTGCAAGACGCGCATGCAGGCCGCAAAGCTCTCAGTGGTGTGGGCGCTGCTGTTGCCATACGCCGGGAACGCCCTCGTATGCCCGTCGTGTTCTATTCAATTCAGGATGACGACGAATACTACCGCGAATTCCGCGCCTCCGGCATCCTGACCCACTACGCCTACGTGCGCAAGAGCAACTACCTGCTGCCCAGCATGCTCATCCCATTGCTGCGCGATGCCATCAACGGGCGCAGCCTGGTTGATCCCGAAATCGAAGACCGCGTGCAGGAAGTGCGCGACCTGGATGAGCAGTCGCCGCGCGCCTTGCTGGAGCCGAATGAACTGCGTGTGGCCGAGCTGGTAGCCCAGGGCATGACCAACGAACAGATCGCCGCCCGCCTCAATCTGCATGACAAGCGCGCCGTCAGCCGCACCAACGGGCGCATCTACGCCGCCTGGGGGCTGAGCGAAACTGCGGTCGATGATAAGGTTGCGCGCGCCCGTGCCACGCTGATCTACACGCTCAACCGCATGATCATGTGGGATGAGGACGGCGTCGCGCTGGTGCAGGACCGCCGGGGTGAATGGGTTCCATTGTATAAAGAGGAATAAGGCCACCTGTTTCGACCATTGCTGAGTGAACAAGGACGCTGCTTCCTCTGCAGTGAGTATTTAGAGGTATTGCGCAATTTTCGCTAATAACTCATCGATATCAAAGGGCTTTGCTAGAAAATCATCCGCGCCCACAGCTTTGACGGACTGTTTCGCACCAGGATGCGCCGAAATCATGATAATGGGAACGTGCCTGGTATCTTCCTGGCTCTTTAATTTTTGACAAATGATGCGTCCGTCCTTGCCCGATAGGAGCACGTCAAGGATAATCACATCTGGCAAACCGCCGTTCGTATCGCGTAGATTTTCAGCATAGTCGCCTTTTTCCGTTGTCGTGACCTCATACCCGGCATCTTCCAGCGTTAGCTTGAGGGCGTCTAATATACCTGGGTCATCATCAACAACCAATATCTTTTTTGCATAATTGTTCATAACTCTCATCCTATATGCTCTTTATAACAACGTATCACAAGGTTAATGGAGTACTGCGTGTGTACGGCAGAGTAAAGCGAAACAGCGAGCCTTTCCCTTTCTCGCTGACAACCGTCAGATCACCACCATGCCGCTTGA
>VBFM01000178.1:0-6392 GCA_005882595.1 Chloroflexota bacterium | reverse complement strand
CGATTGAAGATGTTACCCTGGTGTTCTCGATCAATGCCAATGCCAAAATCCTGGATACTCACGACCGCCCTGTCTTGCTCCGATGTTAACCGGACAATAATGCTATCCGCTTGTGGAGAATACTTCACTGCATTGCTCAGCAAGTTGGTCAGGACTTGCCCGATGCGGTCTACATCGCCCCAGACAGGCCGTGGGATGCTCCCCTCGATGGAAATCGTATGTTTCGGCGTGGTCATTTGGATCTGTTCAACCGTTTCCCTGACCAGCTCGTTCAAATCAAACGCCTCTTCCTGAAACGCTAATTGACCATGCTCAATTTTGGTGACGTTCAGTAAATCCCTGATAAGCAGCGTGAGTTTATTCAACTGTGCATCCATTTTCGCCAGGAAGCTGCTCAGGCTTTCTTCACCCCTTTTGGCAAACTGTTTTTGCAAGACCTGGGTATACATCTTCAGAGAAGTGATCGGCGTCCTTAATTCATGAGAGGCGATGGAAATAAATTCGTCCCGCATCCCAATCGCGTTTTGTGCTTCTGTATACAGGTGCGCGTTTTCAATAGCAAGGGCTGCTCTACTTGCCAGTTCTTCCGCCATTGACAAATCAGCAGGAGTATAGTGGCGCCCTGACTCCGCTGTGACAAACGTGATGGCTCCGCTGGCGTTTCCTCGCACCAGAAGAGGGACGATCATGACAGAGGTAAAACCTAAGATTCGCATCAGAGCAAGCTCTTCTTCGTCCCGCGCTGCTGCCACAAGCACGTCATCGCTAATGTCTGGATTAAATGCAGGTTTGCCCGTTCGCAGCACGTTGGGTATTCCGGAACGAGCATTCGGATCGGGTGGATTTTTTTGGCTGAGTTCCTGCGCCCATTGCATCTTCTCTGGATCGACGTGCGCAAGTGCGAGTTGTTGTATGCCATGTTCGGTTCGCATATCAACGGAGCACCAATCAGCTATATGCGGCACAGCAAGGCGTGCAATATTCGCAAGGGTCGTCTGGTAGTCAAGCGATGAGGCAAGGATTTTACTCGCTTCTGAGAGAAAGAGCAGGTTGTTTTCTATCTGCCTCCGCTCGGCTATCTCATCTTGAGCTTTCTGGTAGAGTCGAGTATTATCAAGCGTTAAGGCGACCAGGCGCGCTAAATCCTGGGCAAACAAGAGGTCATTGGTAGTGTAGCGCCGGTGGGGTTGAACGGAGGAAAAGGTGATTGCGCCGGTAGTCTTGCCACGTGCGATGAGTGGCACCCCCATATAGGATTGCAGACCAAGTGTATGGACAATGGTGAGCAGTTCAGGATTGTCTTGCACTGGCGCCAGTATGCTGTCAGAAACATTCGAGATGAGTTCTGCCTTGCCCGTTTCCAGGAGTCGCTGCAAGCCATGAGTCGAACTTGTCCGGTCTTTATACTGCTCGTAGAGTGCCCGTACCAGCGTAATTTTTTCTGGATCGATGTGATTCACACTGATGTCTTTGATCTGCTGGTTGTCATCGAGCACGGCAATGCGGCAGTAGTCCGCCAGTGTCGGCACGATTATCTGTGCAATCTCTTGGAGTGTGATCTGCTGGTCGAGAGAGTAGGCTAACATATTGCTTGCTTCATTCAGTAACCGTTGTCGTTCCTCGGCCTGCTTGCGCTCGCTAATATCATGATAATTAGCAACAATAGCTTCCACATTGGGATCATTCTGGAGATTGGTTCCTGTGCCCTCCATCCAGCGAATGCTTCCATCCTTATGGAGCACGCGAAACTCTACGATCATCCGTGTATCAGGTGCCTGGAGCAGGCTGGAGAACAAACCGAGGGTCTGTTCGAGATCATCAGGGTGAATGAGATCAAAGGCGAAGCGTCCCACAAGTTCTTCTGCGCTGTAGCCCAGTAGTCGCTGCGTGGATGGGCTGGCATACTGAACCTTGCCCTGCAGATCAAGTACGACAATCGCATCAAAGCTCTTTTCAATAAGGCTACGAAAGAATTGTTCGCCTTGTCTGAGACTTACCGGCTTATCTGATCGCTTGCTAATTTTCCCGGCTTTTGTTGCCATTGCTCTCTTCTCTTCAGGCAATAAGACCGTCTCGCCTAGCTTTTTCCGCTACTATAACACGTCTGCTCTGTTTATACAAAGTGAGCAATAAGCCACCCTTGGTTGTTGCAAAGCCGAGCCAAGAGCAGGAGTGCAGAGGGCGCAGCCCTTTGCCGGGGTATGGGGTGTTCCCCACATATTCACTTTGTGCGGGAGTGCAGAGGGCGCAGCCCTTTGCCGGGGTGTGGGGTGTTCCCCACTTCTTCTCTTTTTCGGGTGGGTGGATGGGGAAAAGAAATTTGCATTAATCCTGGCAGTCTCGTGGTAAAATAAAAGCATTGGCATAGAAACAGAACCTCCCGTTAAGAGCGACGGGAAGAGGAATCACATGGACATCTCAACCTTCCTACAACCCGGCTACCTCCTACAAACCTGCCTGCTCGCGCTCTCCATCTTCAACCTGGTCGCCTTTCTCTGGCTTGCCTTCACCGTGTGGCTCAATGGCGACCGCAAAGCCGGTATCGCGCGCCTGGGAGTGGTTGGTCTGGGACTCTCCGCCCTGTTCTTCTTCATTCACGCGCTCCTAATATCCGCTCCTTTTGCGCACCCAACCGGCCTGGTGAGCCAGGATTTTTTATGGCATCTCATCTGGCTGCCCGCCCTTGGCGTCCCCTATATCTGGTTCGCCATCGGCCTGTACTACGCTGCATTGATCAATCAGCAATGGCGCAAACGGCGCCCCTATTTATTGGTGTTTAGCGGTATACTGGGCGCCGTTGTCCTGGTATTCCTGGCCCTTAATCAATCAACGTATAGCTATGCCAGCGCCCTGCGCCTGGTCGTCTATAAAGAAGCCCTCAATGATATTCGTGATGGCCTGTTCTCACCGCCCGTCCTCTTATCCCTGCTCTTCCTCTGTTACGTCACCTTTTGCGCCATTGCTCCCTGGTTTACGCTTGGGCGCGTCAGCCGCTTGCTGTGTGTCCTCTGGAATTACCTGACCAGGCGCCCAATCGGCATGCCAACCCTGCGACATGCCCTTGTCGAGGCATTCTGGGATGATCCTAAAGATATTGAACAACTGGAAGAGCCTCATCTCTCCTGGCACCTGGCCCGTCCCTGGCTGCTGCTGGCGGCGCTTCTCATGGTGGCGCTTACTACGTCGCTGGGAGTGCTGGTAATCGAATCGATCATCGACTGGCTACAGCATCCAACGCTTTCCATCTCATCGGCACCGTCCTCCCAGAATGGCTTTACCACATTCAATCTCTTCCCCATCAACCTCATCATCCTGGATTTAGGCGCAACGGGCGCCGTCGCGCTGGTCATCCTACTCATCGGCTACTCCATCGTGCGTCACGGCATCTTGATTGAGCGTTCACTATCGCGGCGCGGCTTCCTTGCGCAGTGGCGTGGTATCGTAATTGTGTCTACCGGCGTGTCCATCTTTATTGCCCTGCTCGTCGCTTTTACGCATAGCAACCCTGGGGGCCTGCTGCTGATTACCGCGCTTGCCACGGGAGCCTATGCCCTTTTCACCTGGAGCAGCTATACCGCGCACGATCGCTACATCGCTCTGCTCGGGCCCTTTGTGCGCAGTACCAGCCTGCGCCACTGGTTGAATACCGACCTGCAAAAGACCGAACAGGACCTGGAAAGCCTTTTTTATCATCTCTGCCACAACGTTCTGGCTGTCCAATGCGCATATTTACACGTGTTGGCTGGTCCCATCAGGCGCAATTTCAGCTATCGCTGGCCATCTCAAGCCGCGCCGGACATATCGTTACCCGCCCTAAAAAACAGGCGCAAACAGGAAAGGGATGCGGCGGCCTGGATCATGAATGGCGTATCAGAAACTCCATCGCGCATACAAATCCTCGTGAATGGGGCGCCGATGATTTGCTGGGTATTGCCCATCCATGATGAACGCGGCCTGGTTGCCACTCTCTATCTTGGCCCGCGTGAAGATGGGGGCGCCTTTACCGACGAGGATATGAACCTTGCGCATGCCTGTGGTCAGCGCATCCTCGACACGCTGGGCGATCATGAAGCAATGCAGGCGGTTGCAGGGCTTCTGCGTCGCCGCATCATCGACGTGAAGTTACTCGGCGCCCAGCAGCGTCGTGTACTGCATGACGAAATTCTTCCTCAGATGCACCTTGCCCTCTTACGCCTGGAGACCTTGCGCTCGCTTCCCGCTACAAATGAAAAGTTGCAATCTGACGAGCCGGAGCGTACCCAGGCCGTCGATGAAACCATCGCGCGCATTACCGATGCGCACCGCCGCCTCGCCGCGATGATGCGCGCCACCGCTCCCAGCGCGCCCTATCGCCTTGAGAGTGACGGCATGATCTACGCCATTCGCACCATGCTAGACCAGGATTTTCAGCACTCCTTCGACGAGGTGGAATGGTGCGTCTCCGATGAAATCGCCGCTTACATCGATGAAGTCACTCCACCCGCCATCGCCGAACTGATCTTCGCCGCCGTGCAGGAGGCGCTGCGCAATGCTGCCCGTCACGCGCGCGGTTCAGACGTGCATCGCTGCCTGCGCCTGGTCTTCAAGGCCTCCTGGAACAAATCAGATAATAGCCTGGAAGTAATCGTCGCCGATAACGGGGTCGGCATCGCCTCCGCCAGCAGCTCCACCACAGGCACCGGCGGCGGCCTGCTAACGCACAGCGCCCTGCTCGCCATCGCCGGTGGCAGCCTCACCATCAAAAGCTCCCCGGGCGAGGGCGTCACCGTGCGCATCCTCCTCCCGGCGGCATCACTGCGCTAAGCTGCCGTCAACACAAAAGGCTCTCCCGGAGCGAGCACCTTCACGCTGGTCTCAGGCGCATGCTATTCCTCAGGCGTGCCGTTGTACTTCAATAGAAGACGGTCCATGATGCGCCCGCCGGTAAAGGCGTAGTGGGTCGGTATGGCCACGCGCGGGTGGATTATCGCGCAGAGTTCCGCTGCTTCTTGCGCGCTCATCACATCCCTGCGGTTAAAGGCGGGACGAATCATCAGACCATTGATCGCCAGCAGCGCCAGGTCGATTTTGGGAAAACGCTGCGGGATTTCGCGTAATGCGGGGATCAGCCGCGTGTCACCCCCGAAGTAAATGGTAAAGCCGCCCGCTTCGAGCATATACGTGATCTCCGGCACCCCATGGGATCCTGGCACGGCTGTAACCTTGATCGGGCCGAGCTGAGCAGTTTCCCAGGGATCAAGCTCGCTGATCTGCTGAAAGCCCACTTTTCTCGCGGCTCCCCCTATGCCACGTTTCACCACAAATGGAACGGTTTTGTCGCGATAGGCTTTGAACGCCTCCATATCGTAGTGGTCGTAGTGTCCGTGGCTCACAAGTACCCCTGCGAGCGGTGGCAAGTCTTCCAGGGCAATCCCAAGCGGCTCGCTGCGATAGTAGCCAAACTTCTCAGAGAACCAGGGATCGGTGAGAAGTGTGACACCTCCGAAATCGATCAGGACGCAGGAATGGGTTACGCGGGTGAGAGTGACGGTACTGTTCATGTTTGAATCCTTTCTGCTCGGCAAATTTAGCATCGTTCACTTATCTAACAAAGTTCGACAATGGTTAAAAAAGGAGACTACTCCTTGTCCTGGTGCAGCCAGGACTGGAGCAGACCGCGAATGGCCTGTTCCATCAGAGCCTTTGAGTACGCCTGCCCCTCGGAGATGCGACCAGTCATGGTCAGAGCGATCAGTCCATGCGCGACGCCCCAGAGGATATCGGCGCACTCGCCTACGTCTGCCACCTGAGCCCTGCTTCTCAGTATCCAGTTCTCCAGAGCATCCAGCAAAGCCTGAAAAGCCGCTCTCGCCTCCATTGGAGCCTCCACGCGATTAAAAGTGACGCCTCCCAAACTGTTCATGACCTGGTATAGTTCTGGACATCTGAAGGCAAAATCCCAGTAGGCACGCATCACATTGAGTACGTGTTGCTCAGGGTCATCGGTCATCGCTTGCGCGGCTTGCATGCCGTCCCGTAAGCGTTCAAAGCCCTGGCGAAGCAACTCCAGTAGGATGGCCTCCTTATTCTCAAAATATTCATAGATGGTAGGAGGGCTATACTCGATGCGTTCCGCTACCTTCCGAATGGTTACCGCCTGCCAGCCCTCCTGCAAAGCGATCTCACGAGCACCCGCGAGAATACCCTCTCTAACTTCTTGCTTTTCTCTCTCTCGTCGCTGTTTCGTTCCCATTGGACAACCTTATCTTAGTTAATAAAATCTAACTTTGTTAGAATAACTATACCATCCCTGATGCTCGTTGTCAAGGGATGATATATACCTTGACAGTTATATAACTAATGTGTTATACTCGTTCCATGATGACAACCTTCGAGGCATTGGCTGATCCAGT
>VBFM01000177.1:0-4552 GCA_005882595.1 Chloroflexota bacterium | reverse complement strand
AATGTGGTGCTGCTGAACAATATTTCGATTACTATTCCTCCCCGCAAATTTGTTGCACTGGTGGGTGGTTCTGGCGCCGGCAAGTCAACCCTCATGGATGCGCTCAATGGATTGCGCCCCGCGCAGCAGGGCAAAGTCCTCTACAATGGCCAGGACTATTATCGCAATATCCCCGCTTTCAGTACGCTCCTGGGCTATGTTCCGCAGGATGACATCGTGCACCGTGATTTGACTGTCGAGCGAGCGCTGTACTACGCGGCCAAGTTTCGTCTGCCGAGCGACTTTACGGATGAGCAAATCGAGCAACGTATCAAGGATGTGTTGGAAGATGTGGAGATGACAGCCCGCCGCAAGCTCCTGGTCAAGAAACTTTCGGGTGGGCAGCGCAAACGTGTCTCCATCGCCCTGGAATTGCTGGCCAACCCCAGCCTTTTCTTCCTGGATGAGCCGACCTCAGGTCTCGATCCCGGCCTGGATCGCAAGATGATGTACCTCCTGCGTAAACTGGCCGACGCGGGGCATACCATCGTCCTGGTGACACATGCAACGAATAACATCAATACCTGCGACTATGTCTGCTTCCTCGCGCAGGGAGGCCGGTTAGCCTACTTTGGGCCGCCTGACGAAGCTAAAGCCTATTTTGGGAAAACCGACTTCGCAGAAATCTACACAGGATTGGAGCCGACCGACGACAATCCCAACATTCCTGAAGAGGCCGAGGCAAAATTTAAAGTCTCGAAAGAATATCAGAAGTACGTTGTCGAACCACAAAGAGCTGCACCAGGCGAGAAAGACAGCGGTCTCAACGGGCACGCAAAGGTAATGAAACGACCTAAACGCGGTAACCCGTTCAAACAGTTTCTCCTGCTCACCCAGCGTAACTTTGAGTTGCTCAGAAATGATAGGAACACCCTCATTCTCCTACTCTTGCAGGCACCACTCATTGCGCTACTTCTGGTCCTCCTGGTCAGGTTTGAAGTAGGTACAGGAGTATTCGACCCGAATAATGTTGCTCAATGTACCCCCCAGATTATCCAGACCACTGTCCAGACCAACCTAGCCGCTCCTACAGCCCCTCAGCTCCTGGGCCTAAGCACGAAGAGTACGACCGTGGATTGCAACAACATCGTCAATTTTCTGAAAACCGATCCCAACGGCATGGCATACGCTCAGGCTAAAGGCGGCGTCAATACAGCGCTGCAGGATTTCATTCTTCCCGGCAGTGGCCTCAACGCTCAAAGGGCGTTTTTCCTCATTGCCTTTATTCCAGTGCTATTCGGTGTTATCAATGGGACTCGCGAGATTGTCAAGGAGGTGTCCATCTACCGCCGGGAGCGCACGGTAAATCTTGGTATCGTGCCATATGTGCTCTCGAAAATATGCGTCCTGGGAATCTTTGCTCTCTTCCAAAGCGCGGCGCTGCTTCTCATAATAGATATATTCGAACCTTACCAGCACAGTATCTTTCTCCCTGTCCTGCTGGAAGTCTACATTACGTTAGTTCTGGCTGGTCTAGGAGGGTTGATACTTGGATTGACAGCTTCTGCCTTTGCTCCCAACGAAGATAGTGCTAATAGTCTCCTGCCACTCATACTCGTTCCGCAACTCCTCTTTGCAGGGGTCGAAATAGCCCTTAAGGACTGGATTTTGCAGATTCCTGCCGCCATTTTCCCGATTCGCTGGGCTATGGTAGCCCTGGGATCATCGGCAGGTATACACAGCGATAAAGTGGGGGGGGACAAGCTGTTTGGCAACGATCCTACCTATCACGGGACGCTCTTCTCGACCTATAGCCAGGCGGATGCGACAAATCGTGTGTTGCTTGCCTGGGCTGTCCTGGTAGTTATTATTGTTGTGCTTACCACCTTGACCTGCATCGGTTTGAAGCGCAAAGATGTCCGTGTATAGGGCCACAGGAGATTCTCACTATGGAGAATAAGTGTACTCTGCCCCCTGGTCCCAAAGGGCTTCCTTTTCTTGGGAATGTCTTGCGGTTCCGGCACGACCAACTCGGCTTCCTACTGCAACTGGAACAGGCCTATGGCCGCATGGCTACCATCCATATCGGAAAGACGCCCATTGTGCTGCTCTTCCGGCCCGAGCATATTCGCTATATCTTGACGGAAAACCCACGCAACTTCACGAACCGCGAGGTCGCCGGGGGACTGATCTTCGGCAATCTGCTCGTCCTCTCATTGCTGGCGCGCAGCTTCAGCGACAAGGTGACCCAGGGCCTGCACGATCTCGTTGGCGACGGCCTGTTGACCACGGACGGTGATTTTCATCATCAACACCGTCGTCTCCTGCAGCCGGCTTTCTCCAAGCGCCGCGTGGAGAGCTACGCAGACATGATCGTGCAATACACACAAGAGGCCGTGACGCGGTGGCGACCCGGAGCGGAGATTGATATTTCACGTGATCTGCAAGCATTGATTCTGCGTATGACTATGAAAATGCTCGTCGATATCGATATGGCCAGGCAGAGCATCGCGTCCCGCCAGATCATCGACAATATGATTGACAATCCCGTAGGGGTCCTCGAAGGGCTGTTGAACTTGCAGATTGATTTACCGATTACTCCATATGGCCAACGCATGGCTGCCAAACGTAAGGCAGACGCTTTCATCTACAACCTGATTGACCGGCGACTTGCCGATAAATGTGACGTCGGCGATATACTCTCGATACTGCTCCAGGTTCAGGATAAGCATGACGACGAAATGTTGACCAGAGAACAAGTGCGTGATGAGCTGGTATCGCTAATCGCAGCCGGTCACGAGACCACCACCAACACCATCACCTGGACCTTCTACCTGCTCTCGCAGCATCCAACCGTCCTCGAGAAAGTGCTGGCCGAGCTTCAGGATGTGCTGGCCGGACACGACCCGCAGGCGGGTGATCTCTCACAGCTGGCATACCTCGATTGGGTCGTGAAGGAGTCTATGCGGCTGTACCCCTCGGCCTGGACGCAGGGCCGACGGGCGGTTGGGGCGTTCGATCTCGACGGCTACCACTTTCCTGCCGGGACTTTGATCATGTTCAGCCAGTGGGTACTCCACCGTCTCCCCGATATCTGGGGCGACCCACAGGTGTTCCGTCCAGAGCGCTGGGACCCGGTGAACGGACAGAAGGTGCCGCAGTGGGCTTACTTCCCATTTGGCGGCGGTTCACGTATTTGCATAGGTATGCCGTTGGCCCAACTACAGGTACGGCTGGTGCTGGCTACTATTCTCCATCGCTATATACCCTGCGTCGTACCGGGCCACCCGGTGGTGCCACTTCCGCTGATCACGCTGCGCTCAAAGCATGGCCTCCGCGTAAAATTGGAGCCTGCCGCGAATGTCGGGACGCGGTTTATCGCGTCCACGCCCCGGCAGTGAGGAGTATCCTATGCAGCGACGAGTGGTTATCACCGGACTCGGGGTTGTGGCCCCCAATGGTATAGGAAAAGAGAACTTCTGGAGCGCGTGCATCTCTGGCGTCTCTGGCATCCGGCGCGTCACCCATTTCGATGCCAGCCCGCTGCCAACGCGCATTGCCGGGGAGGTGGCAAACTTCGAACCGCAGGCCTATGGCCTCACGCGAGACGAAGTGCTCTCTACCGATCGCAATACACAGTTCACTCTCGCGGCGGCCAATCTTGCCTTACAAGACGCCGGACTCCCATCCGAGCTGAGCGAGGAAGAACGCGATCAGGTGGGGGTGTATATGGGTTCGGCTATGGCCTCTATTACGGCTGGAGAGCAGCTGTGGCGCCAGGTGACCGATCTCGGCACACATTACCCACGGGCTACTGGAGACGATCCAGTCCCTGTCACACTGCTTTCGACTCACGCACCTGCAGCTGCTATTGCCGCCCACCACCAGTTGCACGGGCCTTGCATGGTCATTTCAACCGGGTGTTCTGCCGGTGCGGATGCGATTGGTGAGGCTTTCTGGGCCATTCAGGACGGGCAGGTCGACTGTATGCTGGCGGGAGGATCAGAATCAGCCATTACCTATGGCGGGTTCGCGGCCTTCTGCGTACTCGGGGCCATGAGTACGCGCAATGAAGAGCTAGAACAGGCATCCTGCCCGTACGACAGCAGGCGTGATGGTTTTGTCATGGCCGAGGGAGCGGGGGTACTCGTCCTGGAGGAACGCGAGCGCGCGCTGGCGCGTGGGGCGCACATCTACGCGGAGTTGATCACTTTCGTCTCCAACAGCAACTCGCATCATATGACCGCCCTTCCTCCAGGTGGGGCGCCACTTCAACAACTCATCAGGCAGGCGCTAGACGAAGCAGAGATCACACCCGCGCAGCTCGGCTACATCAATTCGCATGGCAGTTCAACGCCCACCAACGATAGTACAGAGACGGCGGCCTACAAGGCCGTCTTTGGCGAACATGCCTATCGCATTCCAATCAGCGCGACCAAGTCGATGATCGGGCACACGCAAGGGGCGGCCAGCGCTATTGAAACCGTCGTGACGGCTCTGGTGCTGGATCGCCAGGTGATTCCGCCGACAATTAACCAGGAATATCCTGACCCACTGTGCGATCTCGATTACG
>VBFM01000176.1:0-4191 GCA_005882595.1 Chloroflexota bacterium | reverse complement strand
GTATCCGTGTCGATGATTTTGAGAAGTTTGTGCAAGAGCGAAAAATCAGGAGAGATGAGGAAAAGTAATTTAATGTAGACCTCGACAACGTATTGGCACCTTGTCAACACCTTTGCGGCATGATATAATCGCAACGTGCCTGCGGTTCTGTAGGCTGATCGATGATCGGGCGGGGCCAAGCGGTAAGGCAGTAGACTTTGGATCTACCATTCCCAGGTTCGAATCCTGGCGCCCGAGCTTTTTTATGATGTGATGCTGGGTCGTTGTTATTAAAAGGTTTGTAACGTTCGCTATGAATACGTATGCGCCCGTAGTGCTGGCGGCGGGTAAAGGTACTCGAATGCGTTCAACTCTGCCAAAGGTGCTGCACCAGTTGGCGGGGTTGCCCCTCCTGGCGCATGTCCTCCGTGCTATCGAGGCTATTCCCTCTACTACTGCATTCACGCCCCTGCTCGCTACTACGACTGGCCATCGACCTGTGGTTGTGGTTGGATATGAGGGAGAGCAGATCGAGGGCGTTTTTGGTGAGAGTTGTCACTACGTGCTCCAGCAAGAACAATTGGGCACGGGCCACGCGGTACTGGTGGCTAAAGAAAGTGTTGACGCCCTGAATCCTCTTCCACAAACTGTGCTGGTATGCTATGGCGATACGCCGCTCGTCAGTAGTGAGGCGCTGGCGCGTCTGCTGGTTGAACACCTGGGTAGCCAGGCTACCGTCACCTTTCTCACCGCCATCACCGAACAGCCATCCGATTTCGGACGCGTTGTGCGCGATGCCCAGGGGCGCGTATGTGAGATAGTCGAAATGAAACGCGCGACGGAAGAGCAGAAGCGTATTCAGGAAGTCAATTCTGGCGTGTATTGTTTTGAGAGCAACTGGTTGTGGCCAGCGTTGCGGGATTTGCCCAGGAATGCATCTGGCGAATATTACTTAACCGACCTGGTGGGCATTGCCGGTGCACAAGGAAGGAGGATTGCTACAGTGAGCGGATCCTTTGACGAAACGATTGGGATCAATGATCGCGTGCAACTGGCTGAGGCCGAACAGTTGCTGCGCCGGCGTGTGCTTGAACGGCATATGTACGCGGGTGTGACGATCATCGATCCGGCAACTACCTATATCGACGAAGATGTTGAAATTGGTGCTGATACTGTTATTCTCCCCGGTACAATGATTACAGGTAAGACGCGCATCGGCTCGTTGTGTCGTATCGGCCCAGGAACGACAATAGACCAGTCTGCATTGGGAAATGGCTGCATCGTGCGCAATTCAGTGCTGGAAGAGACAACGCTCGAGGACGGTGTGAGCATCGGGCCATTTAGTCATTGTCGTCCAGGAGCGTACCTGGCGCGTAATGTACGTATGGGCAATTTTGGAGAAGTGAAAAATTCGTATATTGGCACGGAAACCGATATGCACCATTTCAGCTATGTTGGTGATGCCACAGTAGGTGAACATGTGAATATTGGCGCGGGGTCGATCACCTGCAATTATGATGGTGTGCGCAAAAATCACACTACCATCGGTGACGGAGCCTCTATTGGAAGTGATACAATGTTAGTAGCGCCTGTAACAGTTGGTGAACATGCAACAACAGGAGCTGGCGCTGTAGTGACCCGCGATGTCCCTCCCTGGGCGCTCGTGGCGGGTGTGCCCGCGCGCATCCTGCGTATGAAAGAGCCGCAAGTCGGCTCCCAGGCAGTGGATGAGAAAAAGGAGTGATGGGTCTTATGGACGGCGCTGGTCTAGTAGGAAGTATAGTGGCGACTCTGTCAGTCGCCCGCGCCGCAAGTGATTCTCAAATGCCATCGTTCGATGCTGTGGCATGGCTACAACTCTTGATACTGATTGTAGCGCTAATCTTGTGTGCCATAGCCTCGGCTGCTGAAACCGCGCTTACCTCTATCAGCCGCATTAAACTCAAAAATCTGGTGGAATCGGGCGACCCGAAAGCCATTAAGATTGATCGCCTGCTTGCCAATCCGAACACCTACCTCTCGACTATCCTCGTGGTGAATAGCGTGGCAGTGATCGTTGCTTCAAGTATGGCAACGGTACTCGCGCTGCGTTTCTCCCCAGCATTTGGCGAACTTATCGCTACAATCTTGATCTCACTGGTCGTCCTGATCTTCTGTGAGATCACTCCGAAAACTGCCGCTGTGCAAAATCCCTTGCGCTGGGCACGCGCTTTGGTGGACGTAGTGAGCGGCGTGGCATGGCTGCTGCGTCCCATTGTGATAGCGTTGAGCGCGATTACGAACTCCCTGGTAAGGTTGATGGGCGGGCAGATGAAGCATCGCGGCCCCTTTGTGACAGAGGAAGAACTGCGCTTGCTGGTCACGGTTGGCGAGGAAGAAGGCGTACTCGAAGAGGAAGAAACGGAGATGATTCACAGCATCTTCGAGTTTGCGGATAGGACGGTGCGCGAGGTGATGGTGCCGCGTATAGACATGGTCACGCTGAGAGGCGACGCGACTGTTGACGAGGCGGTAGACCTGGCCATGCAGGTTGGCTTTTCGCGTATCCCTGTCTATGAAAATAGCATTGAAAACATTATCGGCCTGCTCTATACAAAGGACATGTTGAAACAACTGCGCGATGGTCATGATACCTTGCCGATACGCGGCCTTGTGCGCCCGGCCTACTTTGTGCCCGAGACCAAAAAGCTGGATGACCTGCTGCGCGAAATTCGCCAGAAGCGCGTGCACATGGTGATTCTCGTAGATGAATATGGCTCGGTGTCCGGGTTGGTAACAATCGAAGACCTGGTAGAGGAAATCGTAGGGGATATTCGCGATGAATATGACCACGAAGAAAACCTGTACGAGCAGGTCAATCAGCACGAATATATCGTTGATGCCAGGATCAGTATTGATGAGTTTAACGAACTGATGGAGACCGACCTGGAAAACGAGGATTACGATACGCTGGGTGGATTTCTCTATGCCCAGCTTGATAAAATTCCGGTCGAGGGCGACACCATTACCTTTAAGAATCTCATCTTCACCGTTCTGGCAACTCGCGGGAGACGCATTATGAAAGTGAGAGTGGAACGCCAGCAAGACGCCTCGCGTCCAGAACCGTTGATGTTACGCCCTGTTGAAACAGCGAAAAACGATGGGCAAGATGGCAAGGATGAGCCGCCATCCTCAAATGAACAGGGTTCGCACTATGAATACCGGGGTGCATGATTGATGCAATCACCACTTGCTGCCGTCCCGCGAAGCGTACGCGTGGTTGAAGTTGGTCCACGAGATGGCCTGCAAAACGAAAAAGTGTCCGTACCCACGGGGCAGAAAATACAATTCATCCAGATGCTGGCCGAGGCCGGTCTACCCGTCGTCGAAGCAACCTCGTTCGTCAGCCCCCGTGCCATTCCCCAGTTGAGCGATGCCAGCGAGGTGATGGCTGGCCTGACGCGCCTTCCTGACACTTCGTATCCTGTGCTGGTGCCGAACGTAAAAGGCATGGAACGCGCCCTTGCCGTGGGCGTGCGCTCTATAGCCGTGTTTACCGCCGCCAGCGAAAGTTTCACTCGCCACAATATCAATGTAACCATCGCCGAGAGCCTCGCCAATTTCCGCCCGGTGGTCGCGATGGCCCGGCAGGAAGGTGTGCCGGTGCGCGGCTATATCTCAACCGTCTTTGGCTGCCCTTATGAGGGCGCCGTTGAACCGCGACAGGCGCTGCGCGTGGCCCAGGCGCTGCTGGAGATGGGCATCAACGAACTGTCGCTGGGCGATACCATAGGGGTAGCAACACCGAATCAGGTAGTCGATGTCATCAGTCTTTTCGTGAGTGAGGGCGCTATCCCCGTCGAGCAAGTAGCAGTTCACTTCCATGATACACGCGGTACCGCGCTGGCGAACGTACTGGTAGCCCTGCAGTTGGGGGTCAGCATTGTCGATTCCTCCGCGGGAGGTCTGGGCGGTTGCCCCTACGCTCCAGGCGCTGCTGGCAACCTTGCAACCGAAGATTTGCTCTATATGCTGCATGGCATGGGCATTGAGACCGGTGTAAATCTGGAGAAGGTTGTAGAGGCTACTCGCTTCATTACGCCATATCTGGGGCACGCGCCAACGAGCAAATACTATCAGGCGGCTACGTGTGAGAAGGACGGGTTGTAGGGACGCGATCAATCGCGTCCCTACAACCCGTCCTCGGCATCATTTATGCGTTTGCAAGTACTG
>VBFM01000175.1:0-4674 GCA_005882595.1 Chloroflexota bacterium | reverse complement strand
CGCTGCTAAAAAGTTCGTCCTTAATCCGCATGGTATGGTCACCGCCTGAACGAAGAGTTAGCGGGAGGAGAAGAGGTCATTGGCTCTGTTCATGACCTCTTCTTCAGGCTCCAATCACTGAACTGTTGCAACAAATGCTAAGAGTGTCGCCACCATAGCCACCTTCTCTCGTTCCTGATTAGAGAGAACGTCTCTTTGGCCACTTCTGCCTCTTCCCCTGGTACTCATTTCCGAACCTCATGAGACTCGACAGCAACTCTTGCCGCCTTAATCCGGTCTACAGCTTCGATGAGGTCACGTAGTTCGACATGATCTTTCCTGTATCGAGCTACCCTGACCGCTGCGTCAATGACTGCATTTCTTATATCTCGACCACAGATATCGTCAGCATACGCTGCAAGCTGGTCAGGAGAAACGTTCTCTGCCACTGGCAACTGTGGCACAAGATGTCTACGCCAGATCTCTCGTCGGCATTGTTCATCTGGCAGTGGGAAGTGGAGATAGCGGACCCGCGTCTCAAACGCCTTGTCATAGTTCTCGACCAGGTTCGTTGCAAAGATTACTACCCCACGAAATTCCTGCAGACAGATGAACAACTGGCTGCGCATCGAGTTAATGGCCTGCTCAGATCCTTGTGTGACCTCGGTGAGCCTCTTGGAGAGCAACGAATCAGCTTCATCGATAAAAAGGATCGCATGATCTCTCTCTGCTGCATGGAAGATCGCTTTGATATTTTTCGGTCCCTCCCCATGAAACTTGCTCTCAATCTCCGCATAGCTGGCAACCAGGATGGTTCGATTGAGGCCGTGGGCGATAGCATGGGCTGCCAGCGTTTTTCCTGTTCCTGGCGGTCCATGAAAATTCAGAGCAGTATGCGGAAAGGGCTGAATTTTCCGGAGCCCCCACTCGTCGAAGACCTTACGCTCTACCCGTATGACCTCGACGGCTGAGAGGAGATCTTCCATGAGAGTATCCGGGACAACTAACTGCTCAAAAGTAAAGAGCGGCTGTTGCGCTTTATATTGGAGAGCCCGTATCTCAATTGGAGGATCGTCACTCGATCTCGTTTGACCTGTGGTTTCCGCCTCCAGAGAGGAGCCAGCATGCCCATTAAGCAGGCCAGAATCTGTCGTGACTGTGATCTTGAGGTCCTTCAGACGTGTTTTATGAAGCAGTTCAGTGACTGCGTGATTGAGCCGAGAGCGACAGAGAGCATCCACGGGTAATGGTATATCATCGGGTATACCCTCAATGACAAGCTCAAAAGGACCATTCATTTCCTGCTCGCGCGCTGAACCGTCAGGTATGATGTGCTCGGTCACAGCATACTGGCCTGCTCTTAGCCGATAAATAATGGCTCCTGCGTCCTTGGTCATCACAAAAAATTTATGTGTGTAGCTGGCCTGCTCTTCCTGATCAAGCTGGAGTTCCATCAAGACCGGATCAAAGTATTGCAGTGCTGCCAGAAGACACTCCCGTTGTATTTGTTCTCGATCTTCCATTGTAGCACACTCCTTCTTTGCAGAAGACCTCGTTGCACGGAGCTATCTACAACATCATAAGAAACATAATCAGCCTTTCTTTCGCTATCATTGTACCAGTTTTGTGTACTCTGGCGTACTGTCTCATGCGAAACACTATACTCATCGGCAACAGTTCCCAGGGGTTCTCGGTTTTCAAGGATACGGCTCAAAACACTCGGCCGCTCGTTAGTTGGAATACCATGTTTTGGTTTCTTTGGCCTTGGATATTGTTGTTCGATTATGATATGGGGTATACTGCCAAGTGCTTGCTCAAGGACATAAAGTCTTTGATAGAGCTTCCCATGAGGCTCTATAAAGTGGATCAACACTGGTGAGAGAGAGGCCGATGCCCGTCGGTTCCGCTCGGTTCCGCGTTCATTCCCAAGACTACTCTCGTGTCCTGGGAATATCTTTTTCCTCTTCCCTTCTTCCCTTGCACTCAGTGAAGAGGGCTGTATTGCACAAAGTCACGGGGGAACATGATGGGTAGGAAGTCGCGCTTCTTGCTCAGCTGAGACTGCCACTGGAAACAAGCTCGAAAAGCATCCCTCTCTACAAGAGAATCCTCTTCCCTGCTCCTCATTCACTCCCATCTTCTCCCGGTGGAGGAACGGATGTCCCAAGTAGCCAGTACAGGATTAGTAGCCGCAGGCCAAGGCACATAGTTGCAGTATCTCTGAGACAGCAGGATTGATATGCTTGACGATACTCCTTGTCTGAACAGTAGTATACTACAATGACGAATCCAGGGATGTTCTATACTTTTACATAGTGGAGTAAACTTGTAAGGAGAAGAACTTATTATGGCCACGAGAGGCAGCTCAGAAACGCAACGTCCTAAAACCGATCTCCTTTTGGTTACAGTTACAGAAGTCGAGGCGAAGACAGTTCTTAATGTCTTCCCAGCATGGGATCGCAGCTTCATCGGTGATAAGACTTATTACAACCTCGGAATTATTGGTGGCGCACGAACTGCTATGGTGCAATCAGAAATGGGCGCTGGTGGACAGGGAGGAGCTCTCCTTACTATTTGGGAAGGTATCCAGGCACTATCTCCATCAACCGTGATTATGGTTGGTATTGCCTTTGGCCTTCAACCTGATAAACAGCACATAGGCGACATTTTAGTTTCACAACGGATACGAGACTACAATCCCAAAAAGGTAAGTATTGATGCGTACAACCAGCCTCAAACCTCCCTTCGAGGCGATCTCGTATCTGTTCCCATACGTCCACTAGATAGGTTTAGGGCTGGTGCCAAAGACTGGTCAGAGCCGCCACACGTCCACTTTGGGCTTATTCTTTCAGGAGACCATCTGGTGAATAATCTAGCGTACCGGGAGCAACTTCATCAGCTTGAGCCAGAGGCTATCGGTGGAGAGATGGAAGGAGCGGGTCTTTACGCTGCCGCACAACGCCGAAAAGTGGATTGGCTTCTCGTCAAAGCCATTTGTGACTGGGCCGATGGTAACAAAGAAGATACCTACCAACTACAGGCGGCGAATAATGCAGCACGCTTCACACTTCATGTCATAGCGCAACGTGGCTTTAAAAGAGACAAACCCGATACTATCTCACCATCGTTAGGAACCACTCTTTGCTCTTATGAAGGGCATACCCACTGGGTTCTTGCTCTCGACTGGGAACCTAAGGGCTCCCGCATCGTTTCCGCGGGAGCTGATGGGACAGCACAAGTATGGAATGTTGACACGGGGCAGCATCTTCTCACGTATCGTGGACATGAGTATACTGGCTTCCGCTCCAGAACGAAGCTCACACCCACAATCTATAATGTCTCCTGGTCTCCCAAAGGGGGGCACATTGCCTCCTCAGGTACTGGAAAAAATGTGCATGTCTGGCAAGCTGATAGTGGTGGTAGTCTTTTCATCTATAAGAATCACTTCGGTTTTTTTTCCTATGTCTTTGCTATCGCCTGGTCTCCTGATGGCACACGCATGGCATCTGCTTGTAACACTACGACCATAGACAACACTATCCACATTTGGGACATTAGAACTGGCAAAACCCTCTTACGATGTGATCCCCACTTTGGTTTGACACTGAGTTTCTCGGTATTAGCAGTTGCCTGGTCCCCCGATGGTACCCGCATCGCTGCTAGTTGTGGTGACAAAACGATACGTGTATGGAATACAGCTACAGGTCAACACCTCGCGACGTATAAAGTGCATACAGACATGGTTAGTGACCTTGCCTGGTCTCCCGACAGTCGGTTCTTAGCCACTGCCAACCCAGATGCCACGGCTCATATATGGGATACTATCAGAGGTGAACTCCTCCTCGTTTATGGTGGCCATTCTGCCAGTGTCAGAAGCGTGGCTTGGTCGCCTGATGGCACATCTATTGCCTCTACCAGCAACGACAAAACCGTGCAAATATGGGACTCGGCTACAGGCAATCACCTTTTTACTTATAAGGGTCATACGGCTTGGACTACATGTGTTGCCTGGTCTCCTGACGGCACTCGTGTTGCCTCCAGTAGCAATGATAAGACTGTAAAAATTTGGCAAGTAAAGTAGTTCGAGAGCATTTGGCCTGTAAATCGCTTACTACTACCGCTCATGCACGAAATATGCGATTTTCATCTTTCTCACGCCACTCGCTCTCAGGCCCCTTCATGACTCCTATTTGGCACCACTAACTTGTACTATTATACGCTTTAGAGCCTCAATGATCAGGTGGTGCAACTGGCAGTCCAGACCTATAGTTTGCAAAAACGCCCTTAGAACGCAATTTGATATCAGACGGCGCCTGCCCTCCATCCCCAATGAACAATGGAGGGCAGGTGCCCCGGCCTCACCCACCAGGAGTAAGGCTATCCTCTTCTCCATGAAGACAGGAGGGAAAAATGCAAGCCAATCAACAGTCACAATCGGAAGCGAGAGCTTTGGAAGAGCGAGCAGTTGTATCAGGTATGTTGGACCTATCCACACTCGAAGAGCATTTCATTTTAGGAGCGAGATCGAGAGCAATTGCCTCGGAGACCCGACCAATGCTCGGTTCAGCTTCGAATTGCTTCGCCATGCTACCTCGCGAGAAAATCAGGAGGCCAGAAAGGCGTGGCAACGATGCTTTGGAGAAGTCCTGCGTAGCTGGCTGCATCGTCATCCTCGATCAGAAGAAGCCTGCCGTT
>VBFM01000174.1:0-6244 GCA_005882595.1 Chloroflexota bacterium | reverse complement strand
AAAAAGAGGCATTTGAGGACCATATGCGCGCACACGCCGTAAACGCCATAGCCTGCATTGGCAGCATAACGCATACAGGACGTTTTGAGGTACACAATGGCGAACAGCGCCTGGTCGATCTTGCTGTCAGCGACCTGCAAGCAGCATGGAAAGGAGAGCAGCCATGACAACTCCCCGCGCGCTTGTCTTACGCGCCCCAGGAATCAACTGTGACCGCGAAACAGCCCATGCCTGTCGCCAGGCCGGTTTTGCAACCGACCTCCTGCATATCAACCAGCTCATTAAACAGCCGCAACACCTGCTCGACTACCACCTGCTGGTCATTCCAGGCGGCTTTTCGTACGGCGACGACCTGGGAGCCGGTACGCTCCTGGCAAAGAACATAACCATCCACCTGGGTACACAACTGCAACAATTCATCGACCAAGGACGCCTTATACTCGGCATCTGCAACGGCTTCCAGGCCCTCGTGCGCGCGGGATTGCTCCCCGACCCTGCATCCACCTGTGCTTCCTTAACCAATAACGCCTCCGCCCAATTTGAATGTCGCTGGATCACCCTATCCATACTCGATAGCCCCTGCATCTTCACACGCGGCATCGATCATCCCATCCAATTGCCGGTCGCCCACGGCGAAGGACAATTTGTCCTGGCCGACCCCGAATTGCTGTCACAATTACAAGCAGACAACCAGGTACCAATCGTGTATACTATCAACACGAGGCAGGCACCACCCTCGCCTGCCACGCATCCCTTTTCATCTTCATCGCTCCTGCCCTATCCCGACAATCCCAACGGCTCCACCGCCAATATCGCAGGCATCTGCAACGCCCGTGGCACCGTCTTTGGCCTCATGCCCCACCCCGAGCGCTACATCCACCCCCTACAACACCCCCAACGCCTCCCCAACCACCACCAGGCCGACGGTCTATTAATCTTTCACAACGCCTACACATATGCACAAACCACGCTTCTGGGGACGGGGGGCGATACGTATCATTGTATGGGCGGGGGTGGTAGGGGCGGGGGTAGTGTGGACGAGGGGAGGGCACCCTTGCGGTCGCCCTCGGGAGTTTCACATACCCCCAACTCACCCCTTACATATACCTCAACCTCCTACGCCTCAAGCGGCGTAAACATCGCCGCCGCCGACACCGCGAAGGAACTCATGCGCGACGCCGTGCGCGCAGCACAGGGGCCGCAGGTACTCGCTGGCATGGGCGCGTTCGCAGGCGTCATCCAGCTCGACGGCATACACCATATGCGCCAGCCTGCCCTCGTCGCCTCGACAGATGGCGTCGGCACTAAAACCTTGATTGCGGCTCAGGCCAGGCGTTTCGATACCATCGGCTACGACCTTGTCAATCATTCAGTCAATGACCTGTTGACGCAGGGCGCAAAGCCCCTCTTCTTCATGGACTACCTGGCAATGGGCAGGCTCGACGCGGTGCAGGCGGCCAGAATCGTAAGCGGCGTAGCAAACGCTTGTCGGGAAGTTGGCTGCGCTCTGCTTGGAGGTGAAACGGCGGAGATGCCAGATGTCTACCTGCCAGGCGCTTTTGATCTTGCCGGTACCATCGTCGGCATTGTCGAGCAGGAATCGCTGGTCAATCCCGATACCATGGACCCCGGCGATATCATCCTGGGATTCCCTTCGAGCGGTCTGCACACCAATGGCTATTCATTGGCCCGGCGCGTCTTCTCGCCATACCCACTGGACACCGTCTTTCCAGAGCTTGGCGAGCCGCTTGTCGATGCATTGCTGCGCCCGCATCGCTGCTACTTACGCGAAATACTCACCTTGCGCGTTTATCCAGGTATCACCATCAAAGGCATGGCACATATCACCGGCGGCGGCTTCGAGGGCAACATCTCACGTATCCTGCCGCCTGGCATACAGGCCGTCATCGAGACAAACGCCTGGCACGTCCCGCCCATCTTCGACCTGCTTGAGCGCATGGGCAACGTTCCACGCGGCGTAATGTATCATGCCCTGAATATGGGCATAGGCATGGCGCTGGTAGTTTCACCCAAAGCCGCCATAGAAGCCCGTCGCATCTTCCCCGAACTACTAACCATCGGCCATCTCACAGAAGGCAAAGGAGTTATTTTATCATGATAAACCAACCTATCTTCGGCCCACTCTTAGCCGAAGGCAAAACCAAACAAATCTACGCCTATCCAGGCGATGACACTCTAGCCTACATGATCAACAAAGATCAGATTACGGCGGGTGACGGCATGCGACGCAACCAGCTGGTTGGCAAATCCCGCTGGAGCACCATCACTACCGCCAACGTCTTTCGTTTATTAAATGAGGAGCAAATCGCCACCCACTTTGTGGAACAAATCAACGATGTAACGCTGCTGGTCCGACGCTGCGCCATGCTGCCCATTGAACAGGTCATGCGCCGTATCGCCACCGGCTCCTATCTCAAACGCCATCCCGAGGTAAGCGAGGGAACGCGCTTCGAGCCGGTTCTCGTCGAAACATTCTTGAAAGACGACGCGCGGCACGACCCGCAAATCTGGGAAGAGGATATCCTCAACCTCGGCCTCGCCACCTCAACAGAGATCGAGTGGATGGCAAGGCAGGGGCGCCGCGTCTTCGAAACCCTCGAACGCGCATGGGCCTCTGTAGACGTAACGCTAGTCGACCTGAAAATCGAATTCGGACGCGACCCCCAGGGCCATCTGCTGGTCGCCGACGTCATCGACAACGATAGCTGGCGCCTCTGGCCCGGCGGCGACAAAAACCGTATGCTCGACAAACAAGTCTATCGCAATCTGGGCGAAGTCACCCCGGCAGATTTACAGGTCATCGCCGACCGTTACGCCCTGGTAGCCGACCTGACCGGAAAATTACACCGTCCGTAGGGACAAGGGGCGGTGAAGGGCGGACGCGGGGGCCTAGTGCTTGTCCTCGTCCCCCAGAAAACAAAGGAGCAAACGATGGAGCGACTACACGACGCCTGCGGCATAGTAGGTATCTACGCCAGGGAAAACGGCGACAACATCGATGTGCGCCGCTACCTCACGCTCGCCTTGACCGCCCTACAACATCGCGGCCAGGAAAGCGCGGGCATGGCGGTCTACAACCAGGAGGGCAGGATTGTCAGCCGTGTGAGTATGGGCAAGGTGCGCGAAGTCTTCTCCGATATGGGTACAGAGTTGCCTGAGAGCCACTGTGGTATCGGCCATGTACGCTACTCCACCACCGGCTCCAGTTGCGTTGAGAATGCTGGCCCATTCGTCGTAGGCGCGTGGCGCGGACACCATGAAACCATCGCCGTTGCTCACAACGGCAACCTCGTGAATGGCCCGGATCTGCGTGCACAGTTGCCCCAGGAATTCCTGCAATCCACGACCGACAGCGAAGCCATCGCCCTACTCTTATTGCACGCTGACGGTCCAACCCTGCGCGAGCGTATGATCGCCACCTTCCCCATGCTGCGCGGAGCCTATAGCCTGGTCATGCTGGCCGAAGGCAAGCTCTACGCCATGCGCGATCCCTGGGGCTTGCGTCCCCTGTGCATGGGACGTATCGGAGACAACTGGATCGTTGCCTCCGAATCGTGCGCTCTGGACCGTATTGGCGCTACCTTTGTACGCGATGTAGAACCAGGAGAACTCATCACCATTGATGAGCAGGGCATGCGCTCTGAAGTGCTGGCGAATATACCCCGCAAGTCGTTGTGCGTCTTCGAATATATCTACTTCTCCGATGCCACCAGCCAGCTCAACGGGAGATTTGTCTATAATGTGCGAGAGGCATTAGGGCGCGAACTGGCAAAGGAACACCCCGTCGAGGCCGACATGGTTATCCCCGTCCCCGACTCATCCATACCTGCTGCCCTGGGTTATTCAACAGCCTCCGGCATTCCCTATGGACAGGCTATCATTAAGAACCGCTATAGCGACCGCACCTTCATCAAACCCGATCAGCGCCTGCGCCAGTTAGAGGTAGACCTGAAATTCAACATGGTCAAACCCAAAATTGATGGCAAACGCCTGGTCGTAGTAGATGATTCGATTGTGCGCGGCAACACCATGAAGCGCCTGGTCGCAGCTCTGCGCCATCAAGGGGTGAAGGAGATACACCTGCGTTCCAGCGCTCCCCCTCTGCGCCATCCCTGCCATTTCGGCATCGATATTCCCCAGGAAAGCGAATTGATCGCCGCGGGCCGCACAGCAGAAGAGATCGCCGCCTATATCGGTGTAGACAGCCTGGGCTACCTCAGCACAACCGGCCTGGGGCGAGCCATCGCCACTGCCAATGAAGAGCGTACCCTTGAAGATGCCACAGCGAATACCCTGTTGCATACCGAATTTTGCTACGGCTGTATGGAAAAGCAGGGCTGGCCCTTCGACCCCGAAGGCGCACATCGACCCCATTGGGACGCAGCCCTCGCGGTCGCCAAATACGCATCAACCTGAGACAGGAGGCCAGGTAGAAGGCCAGGCGCTCCGTTCCCCGTTCCGTAGGGGCGAGGGCGGACGACGCGGGGTTGGGATGGCCTTTATGGTCGCCCGCGGGGTGGGGGGAAGATCGTGTTCCCTCGCCCCTACGGATGTTGATGGGCTTGGTCTTCGGTTGATGCATATTTGGTGACCCTCGCGGTCGCCATGCTGCGTCCCAACTCATATATCGACAAATCAGGAGGTGTAAGCATGCATATACTGGTAATTGGTTCGGGCGCGCGTGAACACGCCCTCACCTGGAAATTAGCGCAGAGCCAGCGCGTAACGAAGTTATATGCCGCTCCAGGTAATCCCGGCATGGCATCAATCGCCGAACGCGTGCCAATCGCTGCAACCCACCTCCCGCAACTGGCCGATTTCGCCGAACACTCACACATAGACCTTACCGTCGTCGGACCAGAAATTCCTCTGGTCGCCGGTGTTGCCGACTTATTTCGCGAGCGCGGGCTACCTATCTTTGGCCCAGGAGCAGCAGGTGCAGCCCTGGAGGGCAGCAAGGCCTTCGCCAAACAACTCATGACCGAAGCAGGCATTCCCACGGCGCAGCACCGTACCTTTACCGGTGCTACAGCCGCCTTTGCTTACCTGGAAGAACACGGCGCTCCCGTCGTTGTCAAAGCCGATGGCAACGCCGCGGGCAAAGGCGCGATTGTGGCCCTCGACTTGCCAACCGCCCGTGACGCCGTCCACCAGATGATGGTCGAGCGTATCTTCGGCACGGCAGGCGATGTCGTCGTCATCGAGGACTACTTGCAAGGAGATGAAATCGGCTCGACCGTTATCTGTAAGGGAACACACCATCTCCCCTTGACCCTCACCCAGGATCACAAACGCGCACTCGATAACGATCAGGGTCTCAACACCGGCGGTATGGGCGCATTCACTCCCCTCTCATTCGTGAACAAATCAGACGAACAACAGATATTTCGCAACATTGTTGCCGCAACCCTGCAGGCGCTGAAAGCAAAGGGTATAGACTTCTCCGGCGTCCTCTACTCCAATATCATGCTGACCGAACGCGGCCCGATGGTCCTGGAGCATAACACTCGCTTCGGCGATCCAGAAACCCAGGCCCTGATGATGCTCATGCAAGCAGACCTGGTAAACGTCCTGACTTTCGCGGAAACCCTCCCTGTGAAAATCGATACCCTGTGGCATCCCGGTTACGCTGTCAGTATCACCCTGGCATCCGGCGGCTACCCCGGCGCCTATCGCACCGGTCTCCCCATTCATGGGGTCGAAGAAGCCAGCCGTCTCGAAGATGTGCAAATCTTCCACGCCGGCACCACCATTCAGGATGGTCAACTGCTCACAGCAGGAGGTCGCGTCCTCAGTGTAGCCGCGCACGGTCCAACTCTGCAAGACGCCCTTGCAAGAGCCTATGACGCCGCCGCGCGCACTCCGTGGGTTACAATAAATGTAGGGGCGAGGGAGGACGATGAAGGGTTGGGAGGGCCTTTATGGTCGCCCGCGGGGTGGGGAATGGATGGTTTGGGTAGACAAAAGTAGGGGTCATTCCGTAGGGGCGAGGGAGGACGATGAAGGGTTGGGAGGGCCTTTATGGTCGCCCGCGGGGTGGGGAATACTGAAATAATACATATCAAACAATCTTCTTGATAGTCCAGGAGGCACACCAATCATGACAGCACAAGTCATCATAATCATGGGCAGCAAAGGCGACCTATCGCACGGGCAGGCCGTCGCCAAATCGCTCAAAACGCTGGATATTGCTTACAAGATGCGCGTCTGTTCCGCCCACAAA
>VBFM01000173.1:0-4386 GCA_005882595.1 Chloroflexota bacterium | reverse complement strand
TTTTCTTTGGTTCTGGGTCAATGTTCTCTACTGGTTAAACAACTGTCCCAGGGTTCCGCCGACATTGCTGGTGCCGCCCGCCTGGGTTGTGCCTTCAGCCTGTGGGGGATGATAGGACATCGATTGAATGCCGAGGCGACCTGGGCCGGTGAAGCGGTTCAGGATGATTGATGCGCCGGCCATCAGGCCGCCGATTGCGCCGAAAATGCCGCCGCCGCGCTGCGAACCGGCCACGGTAGTTACGGTCATCTGCACCGATGGGTCTTTCCAGAGCCACGCGCCAGGCTCAACGTCCAGGGTCTCGCCGGGAGCCAGGGTCTTTTCAAAGACATTGCCATATCCATGCAGCAGCAGCATGCCTTCACCACCGCGACAGGTGAACTGGTCGACGAAGAGGCCGGTGCGGCTGAAAAGGATGTTGGCCGCGCCCTGCACGAAGGTAAAGCCGTAATCAATGTTGCTGGTGGCGACCAGGAATTGGTGCTCACGGACTTCTACCATCTGGCCCGGCTGGAGGCGCAGGGCTACAATCTGGCCAACGGAGTCGCGGGAGAAGGAGATGTTCCCAGGTCCCTGCGCCTCGGTAATGAAGATCTGCAAGCCCGCGAAAAAGCGTTTCGCCAGACCCCTCAGTGATTTGAAGCCAATCTGTACGCCGGGGTGCTTCCAGAGCAAAATGTGATGCTCAAAGTAAATGGAGAGCTGGTTGCCTAGCATAATATCAGCGACCGGGACCAGTTCGCCATCAATCGTGATAGTCATATCGGCGACTCTCAATGGTCCCTTGGGGTTGTGCAGCTCTGCCTTTGGCACCTGGTTGCCGAAGACACTGTTGCTATACTCTTCGTATTGATTGGGCGGAATGTAGCCGCCATGGGGGGCACCATACTGGCTTGGCTGACCGGCGGGTGGTGGTGGCGGCGTCGCCCCTGTTGGCATAGGTGAACCACACGTGCCGCAAAACTTCACTCCATCGGCTACCTGACTTTGACAGCGGGGACAAATCATGCATTGACCTCCTTAAATCTGGCACAATATATTCTACTGATCTTGCGAAAATCTACTGTTAGACTGAACGAAGAACAGTCATGAATATGCTACAAGATGCGGTAAACAGTAGCTATCTTGCATGATGATATCACATCTCAGCAAATAGGCAAATAAGCAAAGAGACAAAAATCAAAGGGCGGCCGCCCAGTATATAGAAACCGGAGGGCGACCGCGAGGGTCGCTCTCCGGTTTCCCCACCAGGGGTAACCTTATTTGCTTATTGCAGAGGTGTGAAAAACAGCACCGGAATGTACAGCTATAAATTGTCGGCACGTACCCTACGTCCGATGCATAACGCCGAACTCCCTGGATTATTTTATTGTATATTCAGAGATTCAGTAAAAGAGTGCCTATAGAACGAAGCTGTCAGCCAGGGGGCTGCGGGTATTGCCGTTCTGTTTCTCACTGATTGCCTGCTGCCCACCTGTCTGGCGGGAAACATAGCTGCTATTGTTCATAGACTGCGATGCGTTTGGCGTATTCTGCAAGTTCTGTAGGCTTTGCAGTGTAGCCTGCGCCTGCGCACCATTAGCTGTCTCAGTTGCGAGCTGAATGGTTTTGCCGTCAACAACGACCGCTATGCCGACGCCGCGTCGTAAATCGGAGAGCTGTCGACGTAGTTCACGGTTCTCAGCTTCCAAAGCGTCCATCAATTTTTTCTGTTCAAGTAGCATCTGCGCTATGCCTTCAAAACCAGCGCTTGCAGCACGATCCATCATGGATTCCTCCTGCGAATTTCGTGTACCTAATAATTCTAAAACAAAATTTCCCAACACAACGCCACGTCCTCCCAGCTTCTCACGTACTCAACTCAATAGATGTACGATGCGATCCCAAATGGCCGCCGCAACGCCTGTTTTGGGCATTACAGGCAAGTCTTCCATTGCACCAGTGGCATGAAAGATATATACCTTATTGGTCTCTGCTCCGAAGCCACTATCAGAGCGGCTTACATCGTTTGCCACAAGTAAATCCAGGCGCTTAGCTGCCAGTTTATCGCGTGCGTAGGTGATCACATCGCCCGTTTCGGCGGCAAAGCCTACACGCACCAGCCGCTTTTTACGCTCATGATTAACTTCCGGCGGTTCAGATACATCCGCGAGTTCTCCCAGGATATCTGGATTACGCACCAGGCGTAGGTTGAACCCGCCCTCCGCATCTACTTCCTGCGCACCTTTTCCCTCCTTTTTGAGCTTCTGCACTGCCGTTACAGCCGGGCGATAATCCGCCACAGCTGCGCTCATGACCAGCGCATCCGCCTCATCAACCGCATTGAAGACTGCTTCGTGCATCTGCATTGCAGTTTCCACTCTCCACACATCCACCCCATAGGGCGCATCTAAGGCAACGGGGCCCGAGATCAAGATGACATGCGCGCCGCGATCTCGCGCCTCTGTTGCCAGGGCATAGCCCATCTTCCCTGATGAGCGATTGCCCACGAAGCGTACCGGGTCGATTGGTTCCTGTGTGCCGCCTGCCGTAATCACAACACGACGGCCTGCCAGGTCTCCATTACGTCCCAGCACCACGTGGATAGCTCCCAAGAGTACACTGATATCGGGAAGTCTTCCCACACCCACTTCCCCTGATGCCAGTCGTCCCACTTCTGGTTCGAGAATATATGCTCCGCGTTCCTGCAAAAGCGCCAGGTTTGCCTGGGTTGCCGGGTGCGTATACATATGGTGATGCATAGCGGGTGCCAACAGGAGCGGCGCTCGGGTTGCCAGCGCTACAGCCGTCAGCATATTGTCAGCTATGCCGTGAGCCAGTTTCGCGAGCGTATTGGCAGTGGCTGGAATGACTACCAGTAATTCCGCCTCTTCCCCCAGGGCAATATGCGTTTCTGCGGCGCGTCCTGAAGGTTCCCACAGGTCGGTGTAAACGGGTCGATGGCTTACAGTTGAGAACGTCAACGGACGAACAAATTCCTCCGCGCGTTCCGACATAATCACATCAACAATCGCACCCGCCTGCTGCAGACGACTTACCAACTCGACTGCTTTATACGATGCGATTCCACCACATATACCGACGAGGACGCGTCTATTCAGTAACACTGCTTGCCTGCTCGCACTCTTTACGCTCTTCACTCACACTGCCTCCCATTCAGAAACGCAGACTCCAGGAGGAGCGTTCCTGAATGCGCAGGAGCATCAGTCCTTGCTTCAAAGGGACAATGCAACAATAGCACAGATTGATACATCTTCACAAGATTCCTGACCAGAAGTACCATGTTGCCTGCTGCCAGGCAACATGGCAGGTATTTCTATGACCGGATGTCCTTGCGCTTCAAGAAGTAAGCGGTGAGGCCGCCAAGAATGATAATCATGGCTACCAGGACGAACCAGCACAAAAGCAGGTGCAGGGTTGCACCTGTCTGGCTGTTGGTTGAGAATAAAGTACCCTGGTACGTCCAGGTATCTCCACCTATCTTATCGCCGTGAATACCAATGCTGGAACCCGCGGCAGCCATACCCCAGCGCACCGCAAAAAGCGACCCGAAGCCCTGTAAAAACGGCCCATCGAGCTTAAAGAGAATACCAGAAAAGATGACCTGCGGGACCAGGAGGAGTGGGATCAGGCTGACTGCCCGGTCATTATTAGGGGCGAGGGCTGAGATCATTAGCCCCAACATCAAGCCTGCCAGCGCCGTAAGCGCCATGGTGATATAAATCTCCACCGGCGCCGGTAGAATGATACCCTGTTGAATGGGCGCGGCGAGATTGACCACGAATACCAGGACGGCGCTTTGAATCAGGCACAATATGCCTAACACCGTAATCTTTGAGAACAGGTAGGGAGCGATGCCCAGATTTACAGTACGTTCACGACGGTAAATCGGCGCCTCTTTGACGATTTCGCGCACTCCATTGACGATGCCGAACATCACGGCCGCGAACGCCATAATAAACAGGTATTTCTGCGAATCATTGCCCGCGCCTGGAACAATAAAATCTTGCAGCGCCTGGTTTGCGCCGCCCCTACTTGCCGCAATAGCCTGACCTGTCGGATCAAATGTCAGGAAGTTCAGCACATTTTGGCAGCTTCCTCTATTTGGCACCGTCTGCGGTACGTGTATATTGGTTCCCGGTGGATTGAGATTACAGCCAGCGACAGTGGTCGGGTCGAAAATGCCGCGTCCGCCGGGTGTGAGCAACAAGTAGAGGATGAGCGCGATCAACGGAGCTTGCAATAAGAGAATGAGCAGGTTGACTACATCATTCTTGAGCAGTTCGAGATAGCGCAAAGAGAGCAACGAGAACTGCCGCCAGGGGTTGCCGCGTTTGGGCGGGATGACCCCGGTTGTTTCCGTCAGCCGGTCGGCTTGCGCGGCAG
>VBFM01000172.1:0-8896 GCA_005882595.1 Chloroflexota bacterium | reverse complement strand
CAATCGCTCCATCAACGATGGCTTCTCCGGCGGTGAGAAGAAACGCGCCGAAATTCTCCAGATGGCCCTGCTTGAGCCAGAAATCGCCTTGATGGACGAGACCGACTCCGGCCTGGATATCGACGCCCTCAAGATCGTTTCCGAGAGCGTCAACGCCCTGCGTGGACCAAATCTGGGCATTCTACTCATCACCCACTACCAGCGCATGTTGAACTATATCACCCCTGATTATGTGCACGTCATGTTCGATGGCCGCATCGTCAAGTCAGGTGGCCCCGAGCTGGCTTTCGAACTTGAAGAGAAGGGTTACGAGTGGCTCAAACCTTCCGGTGAAGAGAACGGGGTGATGGTCAATGGCTAATATTCTCGCCAGCGGGTTCTCACGAGAGGCGGTAGAGGAACTCTCGCGCCTCAAGGAAGAGCCTGCGTGGATGCTTCAGAAACGCCTGCACGCCTGGGATACCTACGAACAGATGCCAGCCCCGCTTGGCCGTCGTGGCGACCTGGGTACGCTGCGCATGTTCTCAAATTTCAAATACCAGCAGCTTACGCCCTATGTGCTTGCCGATAAGAACAGTCCCTTGCCCGCTCCCATTGTCCAATCCTTGCAAGAGGCATTGGTTGATCAACGCTCTGGACTGATCGTGCAGAGCAACGCCTCAGTTGTAAAAACGGAACTCGCTGAGAAACTGCGGAGCCAGGGCGTGATCCTCACCGACCTGGATACGGCTGTGCGTGAGTATCCCGATCTGGTGCAGCAGTACTTCATGACCACCTGCGTCCCCGTTGAAAGCACAAAGTACACTGCCCTGCATGCCGCCTTCTGGAGCGGCGGTGTCTTCCTCTATATCCCCAAAGGTGTAGAGATCGAAGACCCCATCCTGGCGCAGCTCTGGATTGATGCTCCCTCCTCAGCCACCTTCGCGCATACACTGATTATCGCCGAGGAACAGAGCAACGTGCGCTTCGTTGAGGAGCACAACTCGACCTTCGATGGCGATCAGCACTCGTTGCTGGATAGCGTGGTCGAAGTCTTTGCAAAGAACGCGGCGCATGTTGAGTTCAGCAGCTTGCAGGACCTTGGCCAGAATGTCTGGACCGTCACCAATAAAAATGCCGTTCACGAGAAAGATGGCAGCACCACCTGGGTGCTGGCTGATCTTGGCAGTAGAACCATGCTCTCCAACATCGGCGTCGGGCTGACCGGCAACGGCAGCGCGGGCGAACTGGTAGGCGTTTTCTTCACCGACCATGACCAGCGTTACTCCATCAATACGCTGTCGAACCATGCAGCCATCGCGACCAACGCGGAAACACTTGTGAAAGGCGTCCTGACCGACGAATCGCGCGTCGAGTTCGAAGGCATGATTCGCGTGCAGCCCAAGGCGCAGCAGACAGCCTCGTTCCTCTCGGATCATACCCTGCTGCTGAGTGATAGCTGCCGCGCAGAATCGATTCCCAGCCTGGAGATTGGTGCCAATGAAGTCAGCGCGAGTCACGGAGCCACCACCGGCAAGATCGACGAAGAGCAACTCTTCTATCTAATGGTGCGCGGCATTCCACGTGAAGAGGCAGAACGCATCATCGTGCAGGGCTTCTTCGAGCCGGTTTTGCAGCGCATCCCGTTGGAGAACCTGCGTATCCGCTTGCGCAACAGCATCGTACGCCGCATGAGTGGCACGCACGAAACCGAAGCCGACACCTGGGTCGATGCCCAGGAACGCTGGGAAGTCGAAGGTGTCGACGAATACGCCATCTCCCTCGATAGCGCACCCAAAGATGAAGAAATCCAACTGGCGGAGTATTAGGCTATACTTGTTATCGCAGATGACAGGCGAACGACTGACCAGGGCGGGGGCAAGTTGGACGCTAAATCCAGTCCCCAGGCGTCTCTCTCGATGACAGGCGATCGACTGACCAGGGCGGGGGCAAGCCCCGCCCGTACCCTATACGGGTCGATGTCGTTCGTCTAACGTATAGGGTACGGGCGGGGCTTGTCCCCGCCCTGGTAACGTAAAGAAATCAGGCAATAGTGGAGCTTGCCCCCGTCATAGTAAGTGTCGGAAAAGCAATCAGGCAACAGCGGGGCTTGCCCCCGCCCTGGTAACGTAAAGAAATCAGGCAACATATGACAACAGTGCAGCAATCGGAGATGCGCAGCGCCGCAGACATTCGCAAAGACTTTCCTATCCTGTCCCGTCAGGTACATGGGCACCCACTGGTGTACCTGGACAGCACGGCCAGTTCACAGAAGCCCTATGCCGTCATCGAGGCCATGAGTACCTACTACGAAACCACGCATGCCAATGTGCATCGCGGCGTCTACGAGATCAGCGAAGAGGCAACGACCAGGATGGAGAAGGCGCGTGTGAAGGTGGCGCGCTTCATCAATGCTCGCCAGAGTAAGCAGGTGATTTTCACACGCAACACCACCGAAAGTATTAACCTGGTGGCCTATAGCTGGGGTAATACCAATATTGCGGCGGGTGATCGCATCGTGTTGACGGAACTGGAGCATCACAGCAACCTGGTTCCCTGGCAACTACTGGCCCAGCGCACAGGTGCTCTCCTCGAATTTGTGCCGATTACCGATGATGGACTGCTCCGTTTGGATATCTATGAGCAATTGTTGGAGCAGAAACCGAAGCTGGTTGCTTTCACCCACATGTCCAACGTACTAGGCACTATCAACCCGGCGCAGGAAATGATTGCACAAGCGCACGCTGTGGGAGCGACGGTAGTAGTCGATGCGGCGCAAAGTGTCCCCCATCTGCCCGTTGATGTGCAGGCGCTGGATGCCGATTTTCTCTGCTTCAGTGCGCATAAGATGCTCGGACCGACAGGGGTGGGCGTGCTCTATGGGAAACGCGACTTGCTCGAAGCCATGCCTCCATTTATGGGTGGCGGCGATATGATTCGCACCGTAGGTTTGCAGAAATCTACCTGGAATGATCTCCCCTGGAAATTTGAAGCTGGCACGCCCGCTATCGCGGAAGCCATCGGTCTGGGTGCCGCGGTGGATTATCTCAACGCGCTTGGAATGGAGCAGGTACACCAGCACGAACAGGCCATCACTGCCTATGCTATAGAGCAATTGCGCCAGGTGCCAGGATTGACTATCTACGGGCCAGATGTCGCGCAGCGTGGAGGCGTCATCTCATTTACTCTGGCTGATATTCACCCGCACGACCTCGCCTCTATTCTCGATCAAGAAGTAGGGGTGGCGGTACGCGCCGGGCATCACTGCGCGCAGCCCCTCATGGAACGTCTCGGCCTGGCCGCAACGGCGCGCGCCAGCTTCTACGTGTATACAGTACCAGAAGATATCGATGTATTGGTGCAGGGGTTGCACAAAGCGCTGGAAATTTTTAACCTGTAGGGGACAGAACCTATGTCAATGGACTATCGTGAATATATTCTGGATCATTACCGCAATCCGCGCAACTATGGCAAGCTGGAGCATCCTGACGCGCACGCCGAAGACTCCAACCCCTTGTGTGGAGACCAGCTAGCTATGGACCTGCAAATAGAGGGAGACCAGGTCAAAGTCGTGCGCTTCCAGGGGCGCGGCTGTGCTATCAGCCAGGCAGCAGCCTCCATGCTTTCGGAGATGATCGAGGGCAAAGCGGTTGAGGAAGTCGTACAACTGCCCTGGGCATTCCAATCAGCCCCGCTCGCACCAAATGCGCATTTTTATCACTGCGCGTCCTGCACCGCGGTCTCGCATTGGCTGGCCTGGAAAAACCACGCGACGACGAGGAAGAAGAGTAAAGGGAAGAGGGCTGAGTATGCGCTTACAGAATCGTGTCGCCATTATCACAGGTGTCAGCCATGCCGGGCAGGTCGGTTTCGCACTGGCTTCCGCTTTCGCGTTTGAAGGCGCAAAGCTGTCTATTAGCTCCCGCAGCGCGGAACGTGTGCAGAGCCGCGTCCAGGAACTGCAGTCCAGGGGAGCCACTGTGATTGGCATACCTGCCGATCTCACTACCGAAGAAGGAGCGAACCGGTTAATTCGGGAGACTGTAGAACAATACGGGCGCATCGATATTCTGGTCAACCTGGCGGGTGGCCTCACCAAATATGGCCCATCGGACGAATTGACCGTGGCGGATTGGGATGCTGAACTCAATAATAATCTGCGCTCCGTTTTCCTCTGCACGCGGGCCGCGTGGCCGGTGATGAAACGCCAGGGCGGCGGCAAAATCCTGAACTTTAGCACGGCGAGTGGCGCGCATGGGGCAGGTCCGAATATGCTCGCGTACAACTGTGCCAAAGCGGGCGTTGATGCGCTTACCCGCACCTTCGCCAAAGAGGGGAAGCAAGCCAATATTTATGTGAATGCTATTGGCCCTGGCCTGATCGTCACGCAGTCGAACATCGATTCGATGAAACCCTCTCAGGAAGACTTGCAGAAAAAGTGGGTCACTATGGAGCAGATTATAGAAGCCGCGCTTTTCCTGGTCTCCTCTGCCAGTGACGGCGTGACAGGAGCCATACTACCTGTGCAGGGCAAAGGGATTTGATAGAGGATAATGTATGACAGATTTTATCAAAGTCGCGCGTGTGGATGATCTAGAAGATGGCGAGTTAATGGCGGTAGAGGTCGATGGTGAGCCTGTCTGCCTGGCAAAAGTCGATGGCAACATCTACGCCTTTACCGATAACTGCACCCATATCAGCGGCCCCCTCAATGAAGGCGAACTGGACGACGAAGTATTAACCTGCCCCTGGCATGGCGCCCAGTTCAACGTCTGTACAGGCAAAGTCCTGCGCGGCCCAGCGCGCGAGAATATTCAAACCTATGCTGTGAAGGTAGAAGATGAATGTATTCTCGTCAGCCTACCCGATGAGTAGCTTCTAGGGCGACTCTTGACCTTTGTTCTAAAACCTCCTACAATTGGCGCACTAGAATCGTCGTATTGTACGGGCGACCCTTGCGGTCGCCCTGGGGTGTATATCGCTCAGGGATGTATATCGCCCAGAGATGTATATTGCCCTGAGGGTTATATCGCCCTGAGGGTGCTATCACTCTGGGTTATATCGCCCAGAAGGTGTATGTTGCCCTGGGAGTGTGTATGTTAGGGAAATCACATTTACTGGTTGGCTTAACTGCCGGGGTCGTTCTGGACAGCTTTGTACATCTATCGGGTCCACCTTTGACCGCGGCTACGGCTGTTCCACTGGCATTGATCATCAAAAAAGCAGTCTTTTATTTCATGGTGGGTTTTGGCGCGTTATTGCCCGATATCGATAATGCGCGCAGCACAATGGGACGCAAGCTTGGCTGGATTAGCAAGGAGATCCAGCATGTCGCGGGTCATCGCACCATTTTCCATAGTATCCTGGGCTTATTTCTAGGTTCAGTCCTGGCCATTGGCCTGGAACAACTCGTCGTCTATCTCTTAACGCAGCGCGGCTTTATACTCCCTGCCCACTTTGTAGGAGCTTCGCACGTCGTCTTCTTCGCCGTCTTATTTGGCTGCGTTATGCACATCGCCGCCGATGGATTAACCGAAGGCGGCGTACCCCTGCTCTGGCCAAGCCACAAGCGTTATGGGTTTCCACCGAATCCTCACTGGCGTTTTCGTACAGGTGACTGGCCTGAGCCTATAATCGTCTTCACTTTTATGTTCCTGGTCGGTCTTGGTATTTATTATGCTGTTCTCACCGTGTGAAGCTATTGAAACGATTTGATTTACGCACGCAACAATCGGTAGCCTGGATATTCCTGGGAATAGTCATGCTCGTCTATAGCCTTGCCATGAGTTACGAGGCTATAATGCGCTATGCCACCTTCAAAGCCACCGCTTTTGACCTGGGCAACATGGACCAGGTCATGTGGAACACCATTCATGGCCGCCTCTTTCAATTTACCAACCAGGCCATCGACTGGTATGGGCCGCCTACGCGCCTCGCTATTCATTTCGAACCAATCATTTTACCGCTTTCGCTCCTCTACCTTTTTTTCGCCGACCCGCGTACTCTCCTCATCTTTCAAACGCTGGCGCTTGCCTCGGGAGCATTGCCCGTCTTCCTCCTGACTCGTAAAACCATTCCAGGCTGGCCGTTGCTGGCCCCGGTGATGGTGCTTGCCTACCTGCTTTCACCCGCACTGCTCGGCTTGAATATCTTCGATTTTCACCCGGTGAGCCTTGCTACCCCTCTGTTACTCTACGCGCTGCTGGCCCTGGCCTATAAACGCTATATCTGGTTTCTCATCGCCTGTATCCTGGCTGCCTCGTGCAAAGAAGATATTCCCCTGGTAATCGCCGTACTCGGCATCTTGCTCATCTGGAAGTATAAGCTGCCTCGACTGGGTACGGCGCTGATCGTTGGCGGCATCCTCTGGAGTTTTGTCGCATTTCGCCTGGTTATTCCCCATTTTTATCCCGGCGTGCAGGCCAATAATTACTGGTACCGCTACGAGTCCCTCGGCAGTTCGCCCGGCGCCGCCCTTCTCAACGTCTTCATCCGTCCCTGGCTCTTCCTCGGCCTTTTCTTCACACTTGAGCGCGTTTACTACCTGGTAGGCCTGCTGCGCAGCGTCGGCTTCCTTCCTCTGCTCGCACCTGAATGGTTATTGCCCACCTTACCCAGTCTCGCGGTCAACCTGCTGGGGAACGATCCACTTCTCTACAGCGGCGTCTACCACTACAATGCCGCCATCATCCCTTTTGTGATGCTCTCCGCCATTCATGGCACCAGCCGCTTCCTCTCCATGTGGCAGGGATGGCGCCACGAAGACTCGAAAGAGACAGGCAACGCCCAGGAAAGCGATGTAAGGGCAGGGCTTTCTCATCACATGGACATCGCGCCCTCCCCCGAATCTGTAGGGGCGGGAGTGGGGTTGGGAGGGGAAGGGACGCTTGCGTCGCCCGCACTGGGGATCGCTAGAACCTCGCCATCGCCCTCCCACGCTCACCCTGGGATTGCTGCGCAGGACAATGTAGGCTACGGGCTGGGCTTGCCCTGGTTGTTCGCCACCACTTTGCTCGCCCTACCCGTTCGTATTGGCACATTTCTTAAAGCGCGCCTCCTGAATAGTACGCTGCCCGCCCGGAAACTCCTGGGGACGCGCTTCATCTCGTCCGAGCAGCAATTGAGTAAGCGTATGCAGCCCCTGGCTCGCTCAGTCTCTCCGTTCCGTTTGCAATGGATAGTGGTTGCCTGGATCATCGTCATGTGCGGGCTGAATTTCTGGATCGCCAAGCCGGAGCTAGACGTTTTCTGGCCAGACCATCAAGCAGGAAGCCGCGAACAACATATCCTGCAACTGTTGTCGCGCATCCCACCTGACGCTTCAGTCTCCGCCAGCCAGGACTTGAACCCCCATCTCAGCGAGCGTCAATTGCTCGCCGTCTTTCCCTCAGTCTGTATAGACCCCACCTGCAATCAAACCGTACAGTACGTCGTGGTTGATCTCAATAGCCTCACCCTGTCTAACCTGGCAATCGCCACGAACGAACTCAACGGGCTCTTGAAGCAATTTCGCATAGTAGCCCGCGCAGAAGGCGTCGTTTTACTCATCCGCCGTAGCGCTTAACGGGTAGTTCATGTTATAATCGTTGAAGAAGAGATATCCACTATCGTCGTTATCAGTCAACTTCAGGGAGGAGAGCACTCATGTACAACAATCCATATTCTGATGAAACTATCGGAGCGCAACCAATTCAATATCCTCCTATAGAAGAACTGCAGCCACGATCTGTTCAACCACACGCGGATACCTATCCCGTGCATACACCGCCTGTCACGGATGCTGCCAGTGAAATAGAGCCTATCGAAAGCGCGGAAATTCGGCAGAAGAAAGCCATGACTGTCAAGTTCGCCATCGGAAAATTCAATGATTACCTGCTCTGGTTCCTCATGGTCCTGGAAACGACCCTGGCCATACGCTTCCTCTTAAAGTTGATTGGGGCCGATCCGGGTAACCTCTTCGCCGGTTTTCTCTATGCCTTGACCGATATCCTGCTCCTCCCCTTCTTTAATATCGTCAAGTCTCCCTCGATCCATCCGCCCTACCAGTCGTTCGAGTTTTCAACCCTCATCGCCATCGGCATCTATTACCTCATATTCTACGCCCTGAGACGTTTCTTCCGCCTGCTCGTCTCAAACCCTGAAGACCCCGTAGAATAACTGTCTGGGGACAAGGGTTGTCGGGATCGCCGGGGCTGATCGGGATCGAGACCCCGTAGAATAACTGCGTAGGGACAAGGAGCGGTGTGGAGTGGATGTGGGGGCCTTGTGCTTGTCCTCCTGGGGAATCGAGCGGACATCTTGGACAAGCACAAGGCCCAATACATTTCACTTAAGAAAATTTGCGAGTCAGATAAGGACGATTCGCAAGCACAAATTGACGGTTTTTACCTCTGACGTATGAGGCTAACAATCCCTTAAGTGAAATGTATTGGGGCTTGCCCCTGCCCTGGAAAGCCCACTATTGGAAGAAAACAGGGACATGCAGCGAACTCCTCCAACGTATACTTCCCACAGGTACGTTGCTTTGTTAGTACCGTTCGCTTTTATCTCAAAACACCCCGAAATAGGAGTGGGCGGTGAGCAAGGTACCAGCAGCGTGACGGGCGAATCGATTTCCCTCCCCTTGCCCGCGAACCTACCTGGCAATGTCTCACAAACGTGACCTGGATCCCATATTACTCGTGCCAACCATCGTCTTTCACCGGGGATGGCGCGCCCTGGCCAGTAGTGTCCATTTCGCCCTACGGGGTGATGCATTCGCACCTGGATATCTTGCGCGTATGGTCATGCATCCACGCTGGCTTTCCTTCCTGCTGCGTTTCCTCTCTATTGGCCCCGTTTTGCGCTGGCTGGGTGTGAATCCAACAGATAGTTTGCTTCGACCTGTCGAAGAGTGGATACGTGAGGTAATACGTGT
>VBFM01000171.1:8918-13696 GCA_005882595.1 Chloroflexota bacterium | reverse complement strand
GCATGCCATGGTCCGTTGACCGTTTGCCTGAAGAACGCCGCATTAGTAGAAAGACAATCCCGCCCGCGATGGCAAAAAGTATCAGCGCAAGGACGACGAGCGCAATAATCAAAGGGCCATGGCTTGTATTATCATTGTTACCGGATGAACCGTTTCCTGATCCCACGCTCGTATTTGTTGTGCTGCTGGTTGCAGTTGCCGATGGTACGGTGGTTGGTGAAGCCGAGGTGGTTGCCGATGGGGACGGCACCGGGGATGGCGACGGAGTGGGCGAGGGTGTCGGGGCAACAGTGACAGCAGTGATCGTCAGGTGCTTCACCCCTGTCGTATAGTATGCTTCAAGGCCACTTTGGGTCAGCGCGTCGACGACATAGTTTCCGAGCTTTGTGTTCGCAGGTATAGTGACGGAGACACTGAATGACCCATCGTTTAAGCCTGTGGAGTTGGTACTGAGGTTGGTTACTTCGGTATTTCCAGGCTCGCAGGCGGCGCAGCCAGCGATGTTGATGGAGACCGGCTGCGGTGGAACCCAGTTATGTCCAATCACAGTGACGGTGCCGCCGGTGGTTACGGTAGTGGTTGAAAGATCGATGACGGGAGGGCTGGATGTGAGTACAGTAAAGGGGCCATCATCCTGGCTGCTCGCAATACTGTTGTCCGAGGCGCTCAAAGCGCAAATACTATAGCCCTGGTTTACCTGCCCGGCGGAGGCGGGCCAGGAGAAATGCTGGGTAAAGCCGCCCGAGGCGTCAGTTGTTACCATCCCAACCTGAACGGTGACGTTGGGCTTTTGACAGAGGCTGGCATTGGGATTGCTATCCCCTGGCGTAACGGCAAGGTGAAGATTGAGATTGGGCGAAAAGTTCGCGCCGTGCACAATGGTAGTTTCGCCGACAGGACCCCAGGGGAGGCCGTTATTCTGACCTGCATAAATCATGCTGGAGTCCCAGTGAATAATTGCTGCGCTGCCACCCGCGTGGGCCAGTGGCGCTCGTGAGATAGATAGTGTCATTGCGGCGAGAAGAAGTAGCGCGAAAACGCAAAGCTTCCATGCGCGGGCTATGCGCTTGTTGTGTGGAAATGCATTATGCGCTGTTCCCTGTGTATGTAGTTGCATAGAGTGTCCTCCTCTGTGTCCCTCGACCGGCTTATTTTTGCGTAAAGTCGCTCTGTTATTGGTCTCTGCGAAACTCAAGCATAGTCCGATCTAACAGTACAACGAACAAGCAGGAGGAAAAGGGAGCCAGAGGGAGTTTTTGCTTTGACCCAGAGCAGAATACAGGATACAATAAGAAAATATCGTTCTGTTTAGCGCGCTTTCGCTGATTGGCACCTATTCTTGAAGGAGTAAGCACATGGCAACCCATCATCTCGATGACACCCAACCGCATGCCTTTTGGGACAATACGCTTTCCCCGCGTATTCGCATTGCCCCCGGCGACACCGTAGTATTTGAGACGCTTGAAGCTTCAGCCAGACAGGTTGGCCCGGACTCTACATCTGAAGCAGTTAGAAATCTGAATTTTGAACTCATTCACCCGCTTACCGGCCCTGTATATGTGGAAGGCGCGGAACCCGGCGACGCGCTGGTGGTGGATATCGTGAGTATCAAGCACAAGGGTTGGGGTTGGAACGCGGTGCTTCCTGGTTTCGGGCTGCTTGCCGAGGACTTTACCGAGCCGTACTTGCACCTCTATAAAGTGGGGGAGGATTGCGAGTTCCGGCCAGATATTCGCATCCCTTACGAGCCGTTCTGCGGCGTGATGGGCGTTGCTCCACGTGAAGCGGGGCGATTTAATACGATCCCGCCGCGCGAAAACGCGGGCAACATTGATATTCGCCATCTCACACCGGGATCGAGAGCATTTTTCCCGGTGCTGGTACCCGGTGCGCTGTTCTCCTGCGGCGATTGCCATTCGGCGCAGGGAGATGGGGAGGTCAACGGTACGGGCATCGAGACGATGATGAGCGTGACACTGACCTTTTCTTTGCAGAAAGGCGCGAATATTCCCGAACTGCGCTTCATCACGCCTCCCGGTAAGAAACTGACCGTGGCCGACGAGGGTGGATACTATGTGACGACTGCGCACGGGCCTGACGTTTTCAAAGACGCGCAGACGGCCATGCGTTATATGATCGATCACCTGGTAGCCAATTACTCTATGACGCGCGAGCAGGCGTATTGCCTGTGCGGCGCGGCGGTGGATTTGAAGATCAGCGAGATTGTGGACGCGCCCAACTGGATTGTGTCTGCGTATCTGCCGTTGAGCATTTTTAAGTAGCGTTTGTAGAAGCTGGAATAGAGAAGAGAGAACTCCCTTTGCTTAAGCGAAGGATCGAGGAGCAATTGTTGGGTCTGGCGTAGGGACAATGGGTGGATGGGTAGGGGCCTGGTGCTTGTCCCTGGTGGCATCACGATTCTGTTGGGGTGCCATGATGTTCTGTTATTATTACCTCAACAGGACGAGGACAAGCACAAGGCCCCCGCATCTGCCCTACACCACCCATTGTCCCTACACATGGGGTAGGCGTATAGACACTGAGGACAAGCACAAGGCCCCCGCATCTGCCTCACACCGCCCATTGTCCCTACGCATGAGGCAAGGCTGGTTTGTAGTTTAACTGTTGGCGGCGATGACTGCCCAAGCAGCGAGGGCACTATTGAAACTGGTGTATAAGCCAAGCTGCTGGTAGATATAGCCAGCCCAACTCGTTTGAATTGCTGGAGGCAGAAGGCCGTTTATGACGGGATCAGAAACGTTACGAATAAAACCAAACGGGGTGTTATGCTGGTCGCACGCCATACCAACGACTGCATCGTCCATCTCTATAATGCAGCCAAATTGCTCCAATCCATTGGTGGTGGTTCCGAACATGAAACTATCTGTGGTGATGATTGGCTGTGGGGTGACCACTTTTATGGATGAGGCGGGAGCATTCGGTGTAATGCTTGCGCCGGGTGGATAGTGCGGACTGAGAGGAAGCACAGTATAGCCGGGGACTTGAATTACCAGCCTTTGCGCTGTAGGAAGAAGCCCCGTCGCGGGCTGCCAGGAAGATGTAACGGTGGTGCGGTTAAACTCGGCATTTTTGAAATCCTCGAGCAAATAAAAGTAGGCTGCATTCGTAATTAATGCACACCCCAATGCATCTTCGCTTCGTACTCCTCCCGCCGTCCCGACGGAAAGCACGTACGCCGGTTGCGCTTCCTGACAAATTTGCGCCACAAACTGACGAAGCGGCAGGCTTCTTCCATCCTGTGCCAGGTGCATATCGGATTTGAGAAGCAGGACTCTTTGCCCGGCAAGTTGTACCATTCTGAAACTTCCCCACGCTTGATTGGTAAGAGAGGGTGCTCCTCCCTGGCTCGCCTTGACGACATTTACCATGTCTTGCTGAATGGTATAGTAGTTGCGGGCATAGAACGTCCAGGGTTTCATCCATGCACCATGAGCCACATCATCTAAAGTCATGGGTTGCGTATAACTACAAAAGACTTGATTCAGCGCAGCCCACTCGGCTTTTGTCCAGGTGAGTACGACTACATCTGCGATCGGCAGTGGCATAAACGGCATCCAGTTGGCCGGGGGATCCAGGGATATAGGTTGTTGATCTGAAGAGACGCCATACTCTGACCAATGAATTGCCGGAAGGCCAGTAAGGGGAGCTGGCGCTGTGCGCGGCACGGCTTTGTGCAACTGGGTGAGAAATTGCAGTTGCACTCTTTTTGCATCTTCTGGCGTAATTTGTGGTGTTATGCTCTCTTCCATATGTAAACTATACCATAAAATTGGAGGCATACCGCGCTAGGTGCGATTCATTTTTTTGCATGACTGGGGCAAGCCCAGCCACTACTATACCCGCAAAGCCCCTCGTGGCCGTCTATAGTAGTGGCTGGGCTTGCCCCAGTCATGCTCGCCACCTCATGCTCAATGCAAAAAAATGAACTGCACCTTACCGCGCTACCACGCTTGACTCAACTTCATTCATATGTTATTTTATACCTACATTCACATCGGGCTGCTAGCTCAATGGCAGAGCAGGGCACTCTTAATGCCAAGGTTCAGGGTTCGACTCCCTGGCAGCCCACTTCTCCCTATCCATCTTCCCACGAAGCACAAGGCAACAATTGAAGCAGGAAAAGTATATGGGTATGGCGTATACACCCCCAACAATGGACTAACCTCTTGAACCTGCACTAGCACATTTTTCCCTGGACGCCTACATCAGCTTGCTTTTTTGGTGTGCATGCGGTATTATATAAACAGACCTTTATATAAAGGTTCGTTTATGAGAAAATCAACCGCGAGCAACAATGGACGACTGGTACGAACTTAAAACGATCTTGAAGGCATTAGCCGGTGTGGCCCGTATGACGATTGTGTATCACCTGGTGCGACAGCCAGAAATTACTGTAACTGATCTGACCGATCTCCTGGGCATCAGCCAACCCCTGGTTTCATGGCACCTGCGCAAGCTGCGCCGCGCGGGTGTGATTTCAACGCGCCGTGTGGGGCGGCAGGTGTATTGTTCTCTGAATGCTGATCGTATTCAGCTCTGCATCCGGGGCCTGGAAAGTCTCCTCGACCCTGCTTTTGCGTTCGCATCGCTGGCGTCGGGCGAGGCGCTGATAGAGGCAGAGTAATGTGTCTATGGCAAAGGGGGTTTCATACACCGATAGGCAAATGAAGCACCGTTTGTACAATGCGATGCAATGAAGTTTTCGCCCTTACAAAACTCTAGCAAACTAGAAGGATGTCAACAGTAAGAAAATATGG
>VBFM01000171.1:8316-8869 GCA_005882595.1 Chloroflexota bacterium | reverse complement strand
CATGGGGACAGCGATGCTGAAGAAACGCCGCCAGATGACGATGCGCCAGGCGCATTTCTATGGGAAGTTAGGTAGGGCTGATCTGCATATGCATAGCGCCTATAGTGATGGGATCGGGACGATCGAGGAGATTTTACAGCATACGCAGCGCAATACAAACCTGGCGGTAATTGCGATTACCGATCATGATGTGATCGAGGGGTCGTTGCGCGCGCGCGATTTATGGGCAAGAGGTGAGTACCGGTTTGATTTTATTGTAGGTGAGGAAATCAGCACCCGTGAGGGTCATCTCCTGGGGCTCTTCATCGAAAAACGTATTGCACCAGGGTTGAGTATGGAGCGCAGCATCGACCTGATACATGAGCAGGGCGGGCTGGCCATCGTCGCGCATCCATTGAACCGCATCTTCCGCCACAGCTGCCAGCGCGAGGTACTTGATCGCATCTCTGCGACGAATGATGTGTGGCTTGACGGGATTGAGACGTGGAACGCGAGCTTCTGCGGCATTTATGCGAACCGCGTTGCTATGAGCGCCAATCGTGAGGTATACGGC
>VBFM01000171.1:0-8137 GCA_005882595.1 Chloroflexota bacterium | reverse complement strand
AAGCGTTGCGTAGCGCATACATATATATGAACCCCCCACTAGTCTAATGAGTAGAAAGTATGATACAATAGGGCATGGTTAGCAGACGCATACAGCGACGGGTCAAGCAGTTTGTCACATTGATAATGCGACCGCTGGCTCGACTCGGTATCACTCCGAATACCTTGACCGTATTGGGGTTGCTGCTCAGTATTGTGACGGCAGGAGTAATCGCTCAAGGGTTTTTGTTCGTTGGTGGCTTGCTGGTGTTGTTCGCTGGAATTTTTGACATGTTCGATGGGGCGTTGGCCCGCGCGCAGAATGCCGCCACGACTTTTGGCGCTTTCTTCGACTCGACGCTTGACCGCTATTCAGAAAGTATTATCCTATTCGGGTTGCTCTGGTATACCTTAAAAGCTACAACTTTGGAGAGCCTCTGGCCGTTTCCATATGAGCAATCCTGGATGATTAGCCTGATTTACATAGCTGTAGTCGGTTCATTGATGGTGAGTTATACAAAAGCGCGCGCCGAGGGATTGGGGTTAGAACTTAAAACCGGGCTGCTGGCTCGCCCAGAGCGTGTCGTTATACTGGCTATCGGACTAATCACCGGTACTGTTGTCTGGGCAATGCTGCTACTGGCAGTTTTTTCAAACGTAACTGCTGTAGAGCGTATCGTCCATATCTGGCGCGCCACGCGGCAAATGCAGGCTGTGGCATCGAGCCAGTCGAATTCGAGCAGTACTCATAATCGGCCTGAGCCGATTGAAACAAGCGAAGGGGATGAAACCTCTGCCAACGCCGGCGCGATAACTCGGGCCCCTACGGCAGAGGAACAAGTTGAACAAATCGAACCTTCTATTCTTCCTGTGCATACCATTGTTCCGCCGTTCAGTGGAAGCGTACAACAGGAACCTCACTAGCCATCCTGGCAACACAGTACGTGTTGGCTTCGCTCAGGCAGGATGCAACGAGATGTAATGAAAACGGCGTAGACAAGTAGATCAGGGCCGGACCGGGTCGTAGATACAGCGTAAAAAAGCCTGTCCGAGAAAAAGATACGGGTAAGGATGCGATGAATTGTGTCCCTACAGGTTCTACCCATTGACAACGCGGATCGGAAAGCGAATGCAATACGCGCCAGGTGCGCAATTCACATAGACGAGATTTGTCTGCTGCATTCTCCCGAACACCCGTTGTTTTAGAGTAAGACGATTGGCATATGGCGTATAATAATAGCTTCGCCTACGCTCCGGTCCCTAGCTTCTAATGCATTCTTGCGAATGCCAGGAAGTATCCCTACTGAGACTGGAGATCTTAGTGACAACACAACCTACTCAACCGGAGAATAACGACACTCAAGTGAGTGTCGTAGAGGAATCGTCTGCTTCGCAGTCAGACAGCCTGCAAGGAACGACTCCCGCAACTTCTGATGAAACAGAACTTGCACCACCTACTCAAGAAACCGAGGCACCGCCTTTACAGACCCCGGAGGCTTACACGCCTGACATTGCGATACCTGAAATAACGGTAGAGGCGGCGGTTTCTGAAACGTTCATGCCGGAAGAATCTCTGCGCTCTTTTTCCTCTTATATTGAGGAATTTCGCCAGGCCGAGGAACGCCTGGGGGGGCCCGCGCAAGAATTCCAGCAGCCCCTCGCTGAACCTTTCTCTGCTCTGACTTCAGTGGAGAATTCTGCCAACGTGGGCTCGATAAATCAAGCCCCTACAGCAGAGGAACAAACTGAAGAAGGAGTGAAGGAGGAGGGAGCGGAGGGCGCGATAAATCGCGCCCCTACACAACAGGAAGAGGCAGAGAGTATTGCTCCCGCCAAACCGGCGGAACGTCCTGTTTCGCCATTGCTGCGTCCTCCTACACGTATTCGTATGCCCAGGCATGGAGGTGGGCGACAGCGCGAGACGTTTACAGGGCAAAATGCCGCTCGCGCTGCTCAGGAGACACCGGCAGAGCAAGCCAACGCAGGTGTCGTGGAGCCGACAACGACAGAAGCCGTTCGATTCGACGAACCAGCGCCGGAAGCGGATCAGACGGAGCAGCAAGAACAACCACGTCCGGCGCGCCGCTATCGTTTTGATCGACCTGCCCCTCAAACCTCACAAATACCAGCGGCGAGTATTACCCCGACGAAAGCAGCGCCGGTTGCCGCTTCTCCCTCCTCCCCGGCGCGTATAGAGGAGACCTCGGCACCTATCCGTCCTGCCAACGATGCTGCCGCATCTGAGCCTGGTCGTTCGGACAACAAGGCAGTGGAACAGCAATCGGCCCGCCCTGCAGCCTCGACAGGCAGTTCTGCTGCAACAACCGAGAACGAGGGCCAGACAACCTCTGGCCAGACGCAGGATCGCCGCCGCCGTCATGGGCAAGAGCGACAACGGGCTGCCACTCCTGCGATTGTGGAAGCCGCACCAGTTGTGGAACCAGAAGTTCCAGTTGGGTCTGAGATGCCGGTGGAAGACCTGCCGCCGCTGGAATACTCGGAGTTGCAGGCGGCCAGTTCGCGCCGCCGCCGCCGCCGACGCGCCAATGGAGCGACACCGTCACTTCCCGCAGCGTCAACGAAGCCAACAACGCCCGAGCAACCAGCTGCCGCGGGACCATCACCCGCCTCGCCTTTGGCGCCCGGCGCTCCAAGCACACCCGTGCGCGGTGTGGTCGTACCCACCCCGCCGTACACGATTCAGTCGGGCTTTACTGTTAGCCAGATGAATCAGGGGAACGATGTGAAAGGGCCATTCATGGGGCCGGAGCCGTCGCCTGCGCGCGGCAGCATCAGTTCGACTTCATCGCGGACGGTGCGCCCCATCCGCAACGGAAACGAGGCGCAGCGAACCCCAATCTACCCTGCGGCACGCACCGGTGAGCCTGTTGTCTCGCCAGGATCAATCAATCACCTCGCCAATGTAATTTCGCAGGCTATTCAAACGACCGTATGATTGCCGAATTACGGCACGCCAACCAGGCGCCAACGAACATTTCGGTTGCGCTTCCGCCGTTCCCATCGACCGAGCGCGTAGGCGTCTTCGTGGACGTGGCCAATCTGCTCTACTCTGCGCGTACCCTGCGTATGACCATCGATTTTGGCAAACTGCTTGATTTCCTGCGCGGCAATCGCCGCCTTGTGCGGGCGCATGCTTACTGTCCCACCAGCCCGCAGCCCGGAGACGACCAGATGTTCTTGCAGGCGGTGAAAGGTCTGGGTTATCGTATCACTACCAAGAACTATAAAACCTTCGCCAGTGGCGCAAAAAAGGCGGATATGGACCTGGACCTCTGTATGGATGTCGTGCGGCTCGTGGATGGCAAGGCCGTTGACTGCATTGTGCTGGTGAGCGGAGACAGCGACTTTATGCCGATGCTGGACTACTGCTCTGATCACGGCGTACGTGTCGAAGTAGCCGCTTTCGACGAGTCGATGTCCGCGACGCTGCGCCAGAGCTGCGACCTCTTTGTCAATCTCTCGATGCTCAATGAGATTCGCGTGTAGGAGCTACTAACGCATAACCTCTAGAGAGGCTGCTTGTTCGTGCTGGCACGAACAAGCAGCCTCTCTTTTTTGTGAGAATTCACCTCTTCCATACGTATGTATGCATAATAGGAGATGTTTGCATTCGAGCTATTCCACTGTTCGGAATAGCGTTCCTGTTGGTGTTGTTCATGATATACTTGAGTTGAAGTTGATTTCCTTTCGCCCTTTGCCCTGTCAGGTATTCTTCTATTTTGGGCGATTGCTGGATGACGCTCCACTTCTTAGCTTTCATGAGCTACTCGTGTTCCTTGGTACCTATCCGTCCTGCCAACGAGACTGCATCTCTACACTGTGTGTCAGGCAAGACGATAGGAGAAAGTGTATTTTCCAGGAGAGAAAAGAAAGGAAGCGTACATGCGAAGAATGAGCGGCCACGCCCGCCTCTCGGCATTCCTCATGATGATTGCCATGTTATTCGCGGCATGCGGAGGCACCTCCGGTGGTGGGAACACGCCCACTACAGGCACCACGGCAGGCACAACAAAACCCGCTGCTACAGCGGCGCTGGTGACTGATGTTGGCGGCTTGAACGACGGCGGGTTTAACCAGTTTTCTTACGCAGGCTACTTAAAAGCCCAGCAACAGTATGGTTTCCCCAAGGTAGTCATTCAGACGACATCGATTAGTAATTCCCTTTACATCCAAAACCTCACCTCAGCCGCGAACCAGGCAGATCTGGTGATTGGCGTGGGCTTCCTGATGGAGGTTCCAGTGTACCAGGTTGCCCAGCAGTTCCCCAACAAGATGTTTGCCCTGATTGACGGCTGCGCTACAAAAACGTCCGGCGGCGACTGCGTGAACCTTCCAAATGTGGCCCCGTTGTTCTTCAAAGAGCAGCAAGCAGGCTGCCTGGTTGGCGCGATTGCCGGTCAGATGGAAATGGACGGCAAGTCTAAGGTGCCGAAGCTGCTGGGCCATAACACCATTAGCGCAGTCGGGGGCTTTGCGATCCCACCAGTCGTTCGCTATATCGCCGGGTACAAGTACTGCGCGAAGAAGGTTGATCCGAGCGTTAACTTCGTGGTCGGCTACTCGATGAACTTTTCCGACCCGACGCCATGTGCAGCTATCGCTAATAAGCAAATCACTGATAATAACGCCGACATCCTCTTCCAGGTTGCAGGCGGCTGCGGAATAGGCGTTCTGGATGCTGCTACAAAGCATAACGTCTACAGCATTGGCGTTGATGTAGACCAGAGCAAGGACTCGACCGGTGCAGTTCGCCCCAGTGTTATCACCAGTGCGATCAAACGTATTGATACTGCCGCGTACACTATCGTCATGCTGGCTGAGACTGGTGGCTATAAGAGCTTTGTTTCAAGCCCGATGACGTTTGATCTCGCGCATATGGGCGTTGGCTTCGCTCCACCCAGCTCTGCTGTTCCTGCCGATGCTGTGACGAAAGCGATGGACTTCGCCAATATGATTACGTCCGGGGCGCTGACTCCACCCGACATGATCCCAGCATAGCCTCTAACCGATGCTGCATAGTCTTGGGAAGGAAGAACAACAGAGCAGGTGAGGTATAGCTTCATCTGACTTGCGAAAGTCCATGTTGTAGAGACATGGACTTTCCTTGTATTATCGCCCTGGAAGTCAAAGTTTCATGCTTGTTTCTTCGCTTCTCTAATGTTATGATAAAGGAACAGTTTCCTGGCTAAAAACGTTGTCGCGAAACCATCCCCTCATAGAGGAGGAAGTCTACATGGCTGTACCACTAAAGCAACCTGAGACGAAGGAGCAGCGTTCTGCAGCGTCATTGCTCGCCCAATGGACGCGCAAAGTGGGGGCCGCGCTGGGAGGTCCTATTCTCGCGGTGCTGTTCGCACTCATAGCAGGAGCCATTGTTATCCTGATTACCTGGCCTGATAAAACCGTCGATCCTTTTAGAAATATCTACAACGCCTACACCACCCTCTTTACCGGTTCATTTGGGAGTCCCACCAAGATTTCAAACACCCTGGTGGTGGTTACTCCGCTCATTTTTACCAGCCTTTCAGTAGCGATTGCTTTCCGCGCCGGACTCTTTAATATCGGGGCTGCGGGTCAATTGGCAGTGGGAGCAATGACGGCAGATGTCATCGGCCTTACGTATACTTCGTGGCCGAGCTGGTTATTGGTTCCGACTATGCTGCTTGCCAGCATCCTGGCAGGAGCAGTCTGGGGGGGGATCGTGGGTTTCCTCAAGGCCTGGCGGGGCGCGCACGAAGTTGTCACCACCATCATGCTTAACTGGATTGCATTCTACGTAACCGATTATCTGATTAGTAGTCCCCGGTTCACCGCTCCGTTAGGGGTGGGGGAGACGAACGCACTTCCCGACAATGCCACATTACCTCCGATGGTGAACTATATCAACCAGTTTTTTGGGACACAGCTGAATCCTTTCTTATATAGAGTGGATATCAGTATCCTCTTTGCTCTCATCGCCATAGTAATCTACTGGTTCATCACCTCGCGCACTACCTTTGGTTATGAGATCCGTGTGATTGGACAGAACCCTAAAGCAGCACACTATGCAGGTATTCCGATCAAACGAAATACTTTTCTGGTGATGGCAATTGCCGGCGCTTTCTCAGGCCTGGCCGGGGCTGTCTCCCTGATGGGGCAGGAAATAACGTTATCCCTCACCGGTTTCAGCCAGAGTACCACAGGATTTGATGCCATTGCTGTGGCGCTGCTGGGTCGCACAACCGCGATAGGTGTACTGATCAGCTCGCTCTTTTTCGGCGGGCTGCGATCTGGTACAACTGACATGCAAGCAATTGCCCACATAGACCCTAATCTTGTGCTCATCATCGAGGCCCTGGTGCTGTTTTTTATCGCTGCCGAGTTTTTACCTGTCCTCCGACGCGCCATGCCCGGCTGGGTCCAATGGAGCCGCAAACCAACCCTAGTACCCACTGCCAGTGTTACTCCAGGCACTGACGTGACTGAAAATGGTAATGGGGATGCGCAGAACAGGGTAGAAATATCTGACCTTGATAAGGAGGAATAACTGTGTTCTTTCAAGTACTATTTAAAGGGCTGATCTCCAGCAACACGTGGTATGCCACCTTGCAATTTGCCGGATTGCTTATTCTTCCTGCGCTTGGTGGGGTTATTTCCGAGCGCAGCGGCGTCGTCAATATAGCGATGGAAGGGATGATGCTGACCGGCGCATTCGCCAGCGTGATGATTACACTGGCGATGCATAATATAGGTTTACCCGACTTTCTCAGTGTTATACTCGGCGTTCTGGGGGCAATTCTTGCCGGGGGATTGATGGCTCTCATCCACGCACTTGTCTCTATCAATTTTAAGGCCAATCAGATCATAAGCGGGATTGCAATTAATATCATCGCGCTCGGTCTGACGAGTTACCTGGTATTTATTCTCACTCCCTCAGGCCAGGGAGTTCCATCTCTACCGGGCAACTTACGGCTACCCACGTTTCCCTGGGGGCCGCTCGCCAGTATTCCCTTCCTGGGGCTTGCTCTCTTCCAGCAAAACGTCATCTTTTACCTTGCCTTGCTCATTCTCTTCGGCGCGCAATTCCTGCTTTTCCGTACAAACATCGGCCTGCGCATCCGGGCAGTAGGTGAGCATCCAAAGGCGGCGGATACCGCCGGTGTGAATGTGCGCCTCCTGCGTTATATGTGTGTCATCAGCAGCGGACTGCTCTCAGGGCTGGCAGGAGCATACCTGGCGCTGGGCGTTTCAGGCATCTTCCTTGATAATATGACCAACGGCAGAGGGTTTATCGCCCTGGCAGCCGTGATTTTCGGCAAATATACCGCTATAGGAGCCGCAATTGCCTGCCTCATCTTCGGATTGGGCAATGGTTTGAGTTTCGCTCTACAAGATTTGAATCTTGGTAGTCTGCTCAATACCTTGCCTTATGTGTTCACGTTGATTGCTTTAGTAGGCCTGGTGGGCCGCACGACTCCCCCTGCCGCAGATGGCATTCCCTATGAGCCAGGATCAGAATAAGTTATTGAGAGTTATGGTAGAGGAGCAATGTCTATGCAGGAAAGTACAGCGGTGATTCCCACCGAGGAGCTGTCCACTCCATATGCTGTGGAGATGCGCGGCATCACCAAAGGCTGGCCCGGCGTCGTTGCCAATGATCATGTCGACCTCAAGGTGCGTAAAGGAGAGATTCACGCGCTGGTTGGAGAGAATGGCGCGGGCAAAACGACGCTGATGAATATTCTCTATGGTCTTATTCACCCCGATAGCGGCCAAATATATATCAATGGGCAACTTGTGCATATAAGCGGGCCGCGTGATGCCATTCGCCTGAAAATCGGCATGGTGCATCAACACTTTATGCTCATTCCTCCCCTGACGGTAGCTGAGAATATCGTGTTGGGACATGAGCCGGGCACCGTTCGCTCGGTCTATGACGTGAATGCGGCGCGCGAGGCGTGGCCTGCCCATTGATCCTGACGCGCGCGTTGAAAAACTCTCGGTGGGACTTCAGCAGCGGGTCGAGATCCTCAAAACGCTCTACCGCGCCGCCGAGATTCTGATCATGGATGAACCGACCGGCGTCCTCACACCGCAGGAAACTTTTGAACTGTTTAGAGTTCTGCGCGGCCTGGTAGAGCAGGGCAAGACGATTATCT
>VBFM01000170.1:0-4902 GCA_005882595.1 Chloroflexota bacterium | reverse complement strand
CGACTGCCCAACAACCAGACGGATTGCGTCTCCAGCTTGAAAGCATTGCTGCAACTGGGTCCTATTCCGACTGCCAACGAGACTGCGTCTCTACGCTTCGCGTCAGGCAGTCGGAGAAGACTGGGTCCGTATTCCGACTGCCAACGAGACTGCGTCTCTACGCTTCGCGTCAGGCAGTCGGAAAGGCATGAACTGCGGTCAGGTAGACTGGAAGGTAATAATCGGGCCCTTACGAAGGAGGAGAGTAGTACGTACTCTCGATCCAGTAGTGGGATGGTCAGTAAATGACGATGGAGGATCCTTCGGAAAGAAAAGAGGTCGGAGAACAAGCGGGGACGAGTAGCGACCCCCTTGATAGCCAGCCAGCCAACGCACTGCGTCCGTCAGGCAGGCTGCAAGGAACGAATCGCGCCCCTACGAAGGAGGAGAGGCAGTCTGTGCAAGGAAATATTGCCATCAAAGGGACACGCAATGGCTTGCTCTTAACCCTGGAACCAGAAACACCCTTTGGTGACCTGCTCACCGCGCTTTCCGAACGGCTCTCGGAGGCCCCCGCCTTCTTTCGCGGCGCGTCGCTGGCGTTGGATACCACCCGCCGGGCCTTGCAGGTCAGCGAACGCACACAACTCGAAGCCCTGCTTGCCTATTATCATATGTCGGTAGCAGTGCCGGAACCAGCCACCACAGCGCGCCTCGACTCCCAGGTCTCTGCCGCTCAATCTCCTGAAGTCTCAGCAGCCAATTCGTTGCAGAGTTCACAGGAGCAGAGCATCCAGCAGGACCTGCGCACGTTCGATGATACGCTCTTTATACGGCGCACTGTGCGTTCGGGCCAGGCCATACACCATCCCAGTCATGTCGTCGTGCTGGGTGATGTCAACCCTGGCGCAGAGATCGTTGCTGGCGGGGACATCATCGTTTGGGGCGTCCTGCGCGGCATGGTGCATGCAGGCTACCCTGACAACGCGGAGGCACTGGTCTGCTCGTTACTGCTGGCCCCTGTGCAATTGCGCATCGCCCACCTGCTCTCGCGTCCTCCCGAAGGATATGAAGCGCAGCCGCGTCCGGAAGTGGCGGCCATCAGGAACGACCAGATTGTCGTAGAGGCCTGGGTTAATGGCCGTCCACCGCGCAAATAACTGTTGGTACCGTAGTTGCTTACCTTGTATGGAGACGCAAATGGATAGTCGGGTAATAACCATCACATCGGGGAAGGGCGGTGTTGGCAAGACTACGACCACCGCGAATCTGGGGACAGCTCTGGCAATGATGGGCAAAAAGGTCGCCGTCGTCGACTCTGATATCGGCCTGCGCAACCTGGATGCTGTCATGGGGTTGGAGAATCGCATCGTTTACGACCTTGTCGATGTGGTCGAAGGACAATGTCGCTTGCGCCAGGCGCTCATCAAAGACAAGCGCCAGTCGGAACTCTATCTCCTTCCTGCCGCCCAGACGCGTGATAAAAATGCGGTCAACAGCGTTCAGATGGAGCAACTGTGCCAGCAACTGCGGCCAGAATTTGATTATATCCTCATCGACTCGCCGGCGGGCATCGAACAGGGTTTTCGCAACGCCATTGTCGGCGCGGACGAGATCGTGATTGTAGCCAACCCGGAAATGGCTTCGGTGCGCGATGCCGACCGAATCATCGGGTTAGTTGAAGCGGCTGGGAAGCCGGAGCCGCGGCTGATACTCAATCGACTGCGCCCTGAAATGGTGAGACGAGGCGATATGATGGATGTCGCGGATGTATTGGAGGTGCTTGGTATCGATTTGCTCGGTATCATTCCTGAAGATGAGACCATCATTGTCGCCATCAATAAAGGCGAACCAATTGTTTACGACAAACGAGCGCGCGCAGGAAAAGCTTTCCTCAACGCCGCCCAGCGCATTATGGGCGAGGAGGTTCCTCTCGAAGACGTGGAGGACGCGCCGACGCTCATGGAACGCCTGCGACGACTGATGGGTTTTGGCCCTGCGTTAACTGAGAAACGTGTACGATCGTAGGGGTTCGATTACTACCTTGCAGCTTGCCTGAGTAGCCTGTAGTGCGTTGGCAAGCTGGTTATCAAGGACTATCGCGCCCTCTGATTGTGAGGCGAAAGCTATGGGTGTGTTTGAATTTATGTTAGGTCGAAAGAAACCCTCTCCTGGTGAGGTAGCGAGGGAGCGCTTGAAAGTCGTTCTGGCAAATGATCGGATCAAAGTGAACCCGGAATTGCTAGAACTGATCAAGATGGATCTACTCAAGGCTATCTCCCAACGTATGGAAGTGGATGAGCAACGTGTGCAGGTGAATATGACGCGCGAGGGCGGCCTGGATAAAATACTGGCTGATATGCCCGTCAAGCGCCAGAAGATTGCGTTTGAATGGGACCCTCCTGCCTACACGCCTGCTGCCAATGCCCTCAAGGGCAATAAATTGCATGTAGAAGTCGAGCGCATGGACGAAGAATAACATCTGTTGAGCTGAGATTGCCGTTGCCAGGGCGCGAGCAAGCTGGACAAGCCCTCCCCATCCGTAGGGGCGAGCGGGGTTGGGTTGGGCGGTGTGGGCCTTTATGGTCGCCCGCGTCCTGTTCCTCTCGGTGACATCTTGCGGGAACACGATCACCTCCCCACCCCGCGGGCGACCATAAAGGCCCACACCACCCCGCATCGTCCACCCTCGCCCCTACGGATGTTGATGGGCTTGTTGTTCGGTCGCCCTGGTGGTTCACCCGGTGATGCTCACCCTATTTTATAACAATCGTATAAGGCAAACTCTTGATGTACTGTGGGCACATCTCGCCTTGTTTGCAAATGGCTTTCCCGTAGAAGGTCAAAACGGTAGTGCCAGCGCCCTGAGCCGTAAAGCGCCACACACACATATGCGATGTGGTCAGAGCAAAGCCGGCAGGCGTTTGCAGTTGCAGCTCGCCCTGTGATGCGGTCGGGCCTGTCCAGGACTGTCCAAAGGGAAGATCAACCTCTATCACATCACCTGTGTGCGCTGTAATAGCGGTGTTATGGTTGGACTGTGTCAATACTACATTCGCTGGACTGGGAGCCGTACCCACGACGGTACTACTGGGACAGCCATTCGTGTTGACAACGGGAGTGGGAGTGGCGGGCGGGGAACCCGTTGAGGTTGTTCCTGTGTTTGAACCACAGGCGGCCAGCATAAAGGCCAGTATGGCGACAAGCGAACCTACCAGGAACCATGTACGACGCCCGGACGCGATAAATCGCGAACCTACAACGCTATGCATAATGTTTACTCCTTTTATGATTGACTTCCTACATCGTGAACAGTATGAGTTGGATTAGTTCTACTTGTATCAAGACGTTTCTTTATGAGAGAAAGTTCCCTCTTACATCCTCACGCATCATTGACATCCTCCCTCTCCCTTCAAGGGAGAGGGATTCCCACTCTCACGAGCGGGCTTTCCTGTTTCGTCGAGAGTTGCCAGACTGGGTTTTCACCGCGCCAGGTCTTACACTCTCTCCACAGGCATGCACCGCCAGCCCAGCGGCAAGGATATTGTTTGCGGCGTTGACATCTTTCTTCTAGGTGGTGGGATCACTCCTAGTTTCCTTTCATTTTGAGCAGAAAAGATGTATTTTTCTCCATCTGTCTTGAACATCCATGTGACCTCATTGTGCTTTCTGCAACAGTTGTTGTGTGCAGAACTGATGTTTCTCTCGTTTGCATCAATCACTTGCCAAAGAAACGCTGGGTGAGCAAGGCAATAAAGACGCCTTCGATGACGAGCCCAGCTACGGCCTCGAAGGCCGTGACCCAGATCTGAGGGGTATCGGGTAAGAACAATTCCGAGAAGAAACGTCCGTGAAATTGCAATGATGCTCTCAAGAATTGCTTGGAGCAGTGACAGGTGAGGAGGATAGGACATACCAAGAACAAAGTACGCTACGGCACATGTGGAGACAATGAGCAAATAAGCTGCGAAAATTCGCCACATGCGATAACCTTATCCTGCTAGCAGAGCAAGCAGCAAGGAAAAGAGCCAACGCCCAACCTCTCGCTGGATCCAGAAGAATTTGTTAAAGTCGGCTCTCTCCAGATGATATCGATAGAGATTAGCCCCTTCTAAAGGAGTAAAAGTGAAACTTTTTTCAGTTGAACGCGTGTAAACTATGGGTCTGCACTACCCACCCGTATCATGTATTCAACCGTTGTGACTCTTTAGTGAAGAGAACCTGTAGATGCTCCTCGCGCCATGTTGACGCGATGGAGCTACGTGCCTACACAAAGGAGAACAATGATGAGTAGGTTTGATCGGTTCACCAAAGCGCTTGCGATGGCCAACTTCCATGAGGCCTTCAAGACCTTAGTCGGTGATGACAGTACGGTAGCGGGTAGGCATGACTGTAATTTTACACCTTGTCACGCTACAAACTGCCCAACGAGGTGTTTCTGTACCTTCTTCTTTGGCGCCTTCATTTGTCTTTCGTGAAAGACATGGAATCTCGAACAAATTTGAGCTTGAGAAAGCCCCTTGTTCGAAGATTGATGTCTGCCACCACTTTCCTAGCGGAAGGACGCGCTCATACTTGGCCAGAGGATGATAGACAAATATTGGTTGTCACAAATGACGGCAAGTGGATCGTCTAGAATGGCTCTAAGAGCCGATTCTTTGCTTTGTCCTGCACCTTTGGTGCGTCGATACCCGCCACAGTGGACAGCCAAGATCTAGTTAGGAAGTCTTGACCAAGTGCGCTGCTCTTTGGGACGCTGATAAGTCCTCTCTTGCCCTGGCGGCGTCCCAAAGAGTACTTTCTGTTTGATGCCAGCTGTGTGGTTCTACCAGAGTGTCCCTGATCTACATGGCCAAGGCGCTTGAAGGCTCAAAAAATCGTAGCTCACCTATTTTGGGAACGTGGCCAATTCGCCACTCTGGA
>VBFM01000169.1:10114-13492 GCA_005882595.1 Chloroflexota bacterium | reverse complement strand
GAGCCACAGCCGAAGTTGTCCTCCGTGAGTAAGATGGTGGCGTCCTGGTAGCGCGGTTGGTTCAGCACAAAATCGGGGTTGGGCTGCGTTGAAGCAGGATCAAGATAGCGCCAGTTGGCGAAGAGCACATTCTCAAAACCGCTGCGCCGGGTCGTCTTGAGGAAACGCGCGGGCGTAATCTCATCGGTGTTGACGTTCATGCGATCAAGCGGGGCCACAAGACCAGTGAATGAAGTAAATGGTTCCAATATTCTTCTCCTAAAAATAATTTGGTAGGGACGCGATTTATCGCGTCCGATAAGTGTCAAGTTAACGAACCAGACTTGCCACCTGCGTAGGGACAAGAGGTTGGGCGGAGAGGTGTGGAGGCCTTGTGCTTGTCCTGGTTGCTGCTCGCCTTCTCGGGGAGGACAAGCACAAGGCCCCCTCCCTTCCACTCCACCACTCCTTGTCCCTACGAATCCTTTCGAATATCAACGAAATGTCCTGCGATAGCGGCGGCGGCGGCCATGGCGGGACTGACGAGGTGGGTGCGCCCGCCGCGTCCCTGGCGGCCCTCAAAGTTGCGATTGCTGGTGGAGGCGCAGCGTTCCCCTTCGGAGAGCTGGTCGCCGTTCATGGCAATACACATGCTGCATCCTGCTTCGCGCCACTGGAAACCGGCCTCGCGGAAGATGTCGGCCAATCCCTCCTCTTCAGCTACGCGGCGCACCTGCATAGAACCAGGCACCACCATGGCCCGGACATTTGGCGCGACATGTTTGCCTTTGACATACTGGGCCGCCATGCGCAGGTCTTCCAGGCGCGAATTGGTGCAGGAGCCGATGAAGACGGTATTCAAAGGAATAGCGGTGATCTTTTGGCCAGGTTTGAGGTCCATATAGGCGAGCGCGCGTTCGTAGGCTTTGCGTTTCTCCGGGTCTTTTTGCGCGCCGGGATCAGGCACTTCGCCATTGACATCCACGACCATGCCGGGATTGGTTCCCCAAGTTATCTGCGGCCCCAGGTCTTCAATATGTACTTCATGTACCGCATCGAAGTGGGCGCCGGGATCACTGGTGAGCTGCCGCCATGCTGCTACGGCCTGGTCAAACAGTTCACCTTTGGGAGCATAAGGACGGCCCTTGATGTAGGCAAAGGTGATGTCATCGGGTGCAACCATGCCAGCACGCGCGCCTGCCTCGATTGCCATATTGCACAGCGTCATACGTCCCTCCATCGAGAGGTTGCGAATGGCTGAGCCGCTAAATTCAATCACATGACCCGTACCGACGCCTGTCCCTAACTGACCGATGATGTACAGGGCCAGGTCCTTGGCTGTGACGCCAGGTGCCAGCGTGCCTTCAACGCGAATATTCATGGTTTTGGGACGCTGCTGCAACAGGCATTGAGTCGCCAGCACATGCTCTATCTCGCTGGTGCCGATGCCAAAGGCTAACGCGCCGAGCGCGCCATGTGTGGAGGTATGCGAGTCTCCACAGACAATCGTCATTCCTGGAAGCGTCAGACCCTGCTCTGGCCCAATGATATGCACAATTCCCTGGCGGGCGTCGGCCATATCATATAGTGTTAGCCCAAATTCCTGCGCATTGCGCTCCATCGTTGAAAGGCACTCCAGGCTCTCCTTGTCTACCACGTCCAGCATACGCCGTCCCTGTACCGTTGGCACATTGTGATCGAGCACAGCAACGGTAGCATCGGGCCGGTGTATGTTGCGCTGAGCCAGGCGCAGACCCGCGAAGGCCTGGGGAGAAGTCATTTCATGGACCAGGTGCCGGTCGATATAAAGGATAGTCGATTCTCCAGGTACCTCACGTACAATGTGGGCATCCCAGATTTTCTCAAACATGGTTTTCGGCATTGATAAGTCTCCGTGTGATAGGGGCAACGGCAATGTTGCCCGGTGCCAGCCTAAACATAGCTGGATGAACTACTGTGAACTTTATTTTACCTCCCGCCACATGAATCTGCAAAACTCTTCTATTCTATGTCTAATCATGAGCCAGGCACACCACCCAGGACAAGCACAAGGCCCCCTCCCCTCTTCACCACAGCCCCTTGTCCCTACACCTTGGCAGGCACCTCCAAAAACCCTACCCGTGTAAGACCCCTTGGTTTGCCTGGAAAATTATATTTCGCTGACACTTTATTCTCCTCTGGACACTCTAATATATAGAGGAGTATAGAACGAATGGAGGTATTCATGAAAAGACTGTCCCGCCGGGTCATTGGATGCGCCAGCAGCATCGCTTTCTTTGGATTCATCATTGCCAGTGGGATCACCCTGGTAGCACATCGCTTTGTCAAGGAATTCTCCCATTCACACGTCACGCTGGACCAGGATCAATTCACCTGGGACATGCCCGTGGGAGAAGCTGAGCCGCCAGGTGCGTTCCGGCGTCGGCTAACCATGCAGACACGGGATGGCATAATCCTGCAGGGCGAGTTCTGGTCCCAACCACATCCAGTGCCTACGGTCATTCTTTGTCATGGCTACCGGGTTCCTATAAGGCATTTGCAGTCGGTCGCCGCCCTGGAGTACAGGTCTGGATACAATATACTCCTCTTCGATTTTCGCGGACACGGAGAGAGCGCTCGCGCGGTCATCAGTGGGGGAAATGCCGAGGTATACGATCTGGAAGCAGCGGTAAAGACAGCCAGCCAGCAACCGGAAACCCTGCCAGGAAAACTCATCCTGCATGGATTTTCGATGGGGGCATCGGTCGCTTTGCTCTTGCCACCACATCCCGACGTGGCAGCCATCATTGCAGATAGCGCCTATGCGCGCTTAGATACTATATTACAGCGATTGACCCACTATCAACTCTCGGCAGAAAGTATGTCCTGGCACCGATTCTTCCACTGTCTGCGAGGCGGCATTCCCGCTTTCTGCTGGGCAGCAGTAGTAGTCAGCCGCCTGGTATTTCGCCTGCGCTTCGGCCACGCCCTGATTGCACGTCCTGATCGCAGCTTTAAGCGTTGGGGTACAGGATCAAAGGCGGCATTTCATCTCTGTCCGAGACCCATCCTGTTGATCCATTGTACCCACGATTCCTTAATTCCCCTCTCTCACGCACATCAGCTTGCTGCCAAGGCACGGGCCCACCATGTACCAATCGAAACCTATTTCGTGGAACATGGGTCACACTGCGGAGCCTACGGCAGCAATCCAGAACGCTATGTTCAACGGCTACAACAATTCGTAGCGCTTCACCTTGGAGACCATTACCCGTTCACCAGCTGATAGCTTAACAGCTTGCTACCTTTCAGGTTGACCAGGACGCCACGCAGGTTGCCGTCACCATATTCGCTGCCAGGATTGATAGCAGTGGTGCGCCCAATCTTATTGACGGCGCGCGATTCGTGGACATGCCCATG
>VBFM01000169.1:9067-10086 GCA_005882595.1 Chloroflexota bacterium | reverse complement strand
CTGCCTACGGGGCCTGTGGCGATTTCACCTCCAACCACTACCGGCTTCAGATCACCGGACAACAGTGGGGCGATATCCAGACCTGAGGCAAAGGGAGGCACATGTACATTGAAAATGGCGCGCTCCGGCACTCGCAACCGACTTGCCATCGTATCGATAAAAGCCGCCAGCTCTTCTTCCGGGACATCGCGCGGCGCGTGCCACGGTGTGGTATTGGCAAAACCTGAACTCACCATTTCATGTTCATCATCGATCATCACCACGCGGCCTTCAGGCATCTCAACATACGAAGCCTGCTTCAGCACTTCGACGATCTCCGGCTCATCGTCGTTACCCGCGTCGATAAAGCAGCGCACACCACTCCCGCGTAAGCGTTCCCCGGCGATTTCGCACCAGCGCTGTATGCTCTCGACCATCAGGCGTGTGAAGAGTTTATCAACCATCTCGCGATCCGACTCCATAGCGGTCAATTCATCCCGGGTCGTGCGAAAGGGATAGGCCCCACTCTGACGCACCTGGCGCTCAAATGTAACGATCTCCTCTTCCGACTCGAGCGTGGCATGCTGTCCCTGGAACTCTGCCGTAGAGCTAGCAGCGCCCATCTTGCGAACGATTGGCACGAGCGCCTTGCCAGTGATATCACCGCCGAGAATCAAGACGTTGGCCTGAAAAAATTTAGCGGCATTGATGAACTTGAGAAAACAGCGCTCCGAGCCGTGTATATCGGTGGCGAAAAAGATGGTTGTGCGATGAGCCATGACCTCTCCTGAAAATACCTAGAACATGATCGATCCGCCCGTGACGTTGATGGCTTGCCCGGTCATGTAGGCTGCGCGGTCGCTGAGCAGGAAAACTACTACACGCGCCACGTCTTCTGGTTCTTCCAGCCTGCCCAGCGGGATAGCGTGCAGGTACTCCTGGCGCACCTCTTCGGGCGTAATACCTCTGAGATCGGCTTCCCAGACGACTTCGCGTTCCTGCATCGAGGTGCGCACGTAGCCGGGGCAAACAGCATTGAC
>VBFM01000169.1:7327-9024 GCA_005882595.1 Chloroflexota bacterium | reverse complement strand
AACTTGGATGCCGAATAATGGGCCAGTAGTGGCGCAGCTTTCTTTCCTGCCATCGATGCAGTATTGACAATGCTGCGGGGTTTATCGCGGTGGCCCTCGCGCAAAAAGTAGCGCACCTCAGCCTGGCAGCAGAGAAAAATGCCTTTGGCGTTGACATCCATATTGAAGTCCCAATCGGCTTCTGCCAGGTCTACCACGCGCTTCATTGAAGAGACCCCCGCATTATTTACCGCCAGTTCGAGGCCACCCAGGCGGTTCGCCGCTTCCTCTATCCGCTCTGCCGCACCGGCAGCATTCCGCACATCAAGCTGACCGGCCCACACCCGTGCATCCGCCCGCAGCGCCTGGGCCTCGTTAGCCACCTTTTGCGCCGACGCGAGGTCGATGTCGGTAATGGCAAGATCGGCGCTCACCGGATCCCTGGTAATGATAGGATACATAATGCGTTCCTCCTACTCCTAATGGTCCTGCCGTAGGCGTCAAGTTAACCCTAAGCGGCTCGCCCCGTGCGTAGGGACAAGGGGTGCTGTGGTGCGGACGCGGGGGCCTTGTGCTTGTCCGCCCCGGCCATCAATTTGCCGCCAATGGAGGCCCCATAATGTTCTTTCGGCATGGGTGAAGGACGTGGACAGGCACAAGGCCCCCACATCCTCCCCACACCACACACTGTCCCTACGGAACGCCTACTGGGTGAAGGACGTGGACAGGCACAAGGCCCCCACATCCTCCCCACACTGCCCACTGTCCCTACGGAACGGAACGCCTACTCTATGAGTCAAGCTGACCTAGTTCTGGCAAATACGATTGCAAACGCGTATAAAGTTCGCGATATAGGGTAAAACCTTTGCGATAACGCGGGACAACCGCGCTCTGCGGATGATACAGCGGTCCCTGCGAGATGAAACGCGCGATATCGCCCCAATTGGCAAATATGCCCGCGCCCATGGCCGCGACGTAGGCGGCTCCCAGTGCTGAGGCAGCCTCGCCTGCCACAACCTGCACCGGCAGATCAAGGACGTCGGCAGCCATCTGCATCCAGAGCGCGCTGCGGCTCCCTCCATCGGCTGCTACAACTCGACGCACCGGGCGCCCGGCCTCTCTCAGCAGCGCCAGGTGATGTGCGAAACCGTAACATACGGCTTCCAGAATCGCGCGATAGAGGTGGGCTCGTGTATGATGCAGCATCACTCCAGCGAAAACACCTCTTGCCGCGGGATCGAAAATTGGTGTCTTCTCCCCTAGAAAGTATGGCAGTACAATGACGCCGCCTGCTCCTGGAGCTATGGCCTGCGCTTCACTGTCCAGAACCCGCGGAGCCATGCCACCGGCCAGTTCGTTAGAAAACCACTTGACGAGTGAACCGCTGGAGGCCATGCAGCCGTTGATAAGCGTCAGACCGGGAATATCGTGGTAGTCGAAGTAGAAATGCGGATCGGGCTCAGGGCGTGCATCACAGTACAAAATATCGCCAGCGCCGCCAAATTTCAGCAAAATATCGCCGCTCTGTGTTAACCCGGATGCCAATGCAGCTGCCACGTGATCGGCGCTGCCCGCTACTACCGGCGTGCCTGCACGTAAGCCTGTTGACTTTGCCACTTCTTCACTCACTCCGGCCACAATTTCGATTGGTTGATGCACCGGCGGCAATAGAGACGGAGCGATAGCGGCATGCTCTAGGTAGGGCAGATGCCAGCGAT
>VBFM01000169.1:5320-7308 GCA_005882595.1 Chloroflexota bacterium | reverse complement strand
TTCTCCTCGAGCGAAAAGTGGCCTGTCAGCCGGTAGACGATGAAGTCATAGGAACCGCAGACATGCGCGGCGCGTTCGATCACCTCCGGCTCATGTCTCTGGAGCCAGCGCCACTTGGTATCGATACTTTGCTGGTTGGGCATACAGCCGGCAATGCTGAGAAATTCGTCCAGGTTCACCGCCGCCCGTAGCTCTTCGACTTCAATGATAGCGCGCGCGTCATTTTGCTGGATACTTGGGCGCAGCGGTATGCCAGATGCATCCAGCATGACCATGGCGGGCACCATACCTGAGACGCCGATGGCATCGATCTCTTGAGCCGGAATGGCGGTGAGCAACGTGCGTATAGCCTCGCAAGTGGTTGTCCACCAGCGCTCAGGGTCCTCTTCAGCCCAGCCGGGATGGAGAGACCGCAGCTCGTGCGGCAGTTCGGCCTGCGCCACAATGCCGTGTTCACGCTCTAAAGCAATCGCTTTCAAAGCGGTGGTACCAACGTCGATGCCAAGCACATAGCGAGAAGTCATGTACGTGCCTCAGAGAACGCACGNGGCGGACACGCTCAGCATCAACCGGGTTCCAGGTATAGCCGTCTTGTTTCAGTCCTGTGCCAACAATTACACCATCGGCCACGGCCAGCGTCGCGCGCACGGTCTCGACCTTCACGCCTGTATTCGCCAGCACGGGAGTGTTGGGCACTGCGAGCTTTGCCTCACGAATGTGATCGAGGTTAGCCTCCGCGCCGGCCATCGCTCCGGAAATCAGAATGGCATCCGCCAGCGAGGAAACTACTACACTGTGAGCCAGCGCGCCGATGGGGCGAGGCGAGACCGGGCGCGCAAACTCAGGCTCGATGTTGAAGAATAGCCGCACATGCTCCGCGCCAATGTGACGGCGATAATCCAGTGTGGCGGCGGCATCTGGCTGCCACAGGCCCATATCGCTGTCATACACGCCGGTAAAGACCTCGCGCACAAAACTGGCGCGTACCGCCTGCGCTAGAGCCAGGGCAGCCATGGGATCCCAGAGCATATCGACGCCGTAGGGCAGGCGAATATGCGGGCGCAGTTCGCCGATTACCGCTGCCATAGCCGCGATGGGCGCTCGATCAATGTGCAACGAGTAAGGGCGGTCTCCCTCGTTGCAGAATAGCAAGCCATCCACGCCGCCGTCCTGCAAAATATCCAGGTCGCGGCGCAGCGCATCCACCATGGCTGCCATACCCCCCTTGCTGTCATAGAGCGGTCGTCCGGGTAGAGGCAGCAGGTGCATCATCGCAATCACCGGCCTGGAACGCCCAAAGAGTGTTTCCAGCAAAGAATGATGTGCATGATTCTGGTGATCATTTCCACCGGAATTGGACATACGTAGTCTCCCTGAATATTACTCTGGCGGGATTTCCTGGAAAGCCGCCTTGAGCTGGATACCCTGCTGTGCGCGCACAATGCGCACAATGACGTAATATATCACTCCCGCGATTGGAACTGCAAAAGCTTCGATCAGGGGCTTTACGCCTATTTGACCGAAGGCAGTGGTGGTGAATGCCACATAGAGTACGAAGGCCCAGCTTAACAGCATGATCACGCCCACAATTGTAATTACCGGGACACCGGCGATGTGCGCGCGTACCATCTGCGGAGCAGACTCGAAGAGTGAGCGGCGCGTGAAAGGCATGACGATTGCCGCCAGCGCGACCAGGATGAAAGCGACCGCCATCACCGCTATCACGTTGAGCAGCAGCGCACCCAGGTTCTGATAGATGTTCATGTAGTTCAGGAACTCAACCCAGATGGCGACAATGATGGTAGCGATTACCGGCGTGTGCAGGCGGTCATTGATGCGGGCAACTCCATCAGGCGCCAGGCGGTCAAAGGACCAGGCAAACAGGTTGCGCGTGGCGATGAGGAAGCCGGTTGGCGTCCACCAGAGCACCGAAAGCACGAAGCAGGCGGCCACAAACACTTGCAGGAAGCCCGGCAGCGCCAGGAATT
>VBFM01000169.1:271-5315 GCA_005882595.1 Chloroflexota bacterium | reverse complement strand
AAGCCCAGCGAGGACTTGTTGAAGCCGAGGAAAGCGATGGAGGCGAAATTCGAGACGCCGTAGGTGTTATACACCAGCAGCGAGGCTCCCACGTACAGCACTGCGCTGATGACCAGCGCACCGATGATCGAGACAGTTGCAGTACGACGCACATTCTTGATCTCGCCCGCGAAGTAGCCCGTCCATTGGAAGCCGGTGAAGACCTGGAAGGCGTAGATCATGGCAAAAATCGTACCGGCCCAGTCGAGCGCACCTCCCGACAAGAAGCCTGCCTTGTTCGCCGCGCTCGTCACCTGCTGGATAGTGGTGCCACTCTGCGCGTTGAAGTTGGAAACGAACGCATCGTGTCCGGTCATAGCCAGCCCAATCAGCCAGATGATCATGCCAAGCCAGACCACCGCGAAACTATAGACCATGTAGCGAGCAACACGCTTCGTTCCCAGCATCATCAATCCCGCGAAGAGAAGCGTAAGTACGGTGGCGATCAGGAATTGCGTTAGCTGGTCAGGCGCCCATGTAAATCCTGCCACGTACCCTAGACTGGGCAGCAGCAGCGTCATCATGGTGGTAAAGTTAAAAGAAATCCAGGTAGTAAAGACGAAGGTGAGCGAGAGATTCGTAATGAACCCAATGCCCGGTCCCAGGATACGACTCACCCAGACGTAATCTCCACCTGAACGCGGCATGGCAACCGTGAAATACAGGTAGACCATACCAAAACAGAATACCAGGGGGATAGACAGGAGAAACGAGACAAGCACGTTGGCGTTGGGCCAGAAGGTGGGCGCGAACGAAAATACCTGCGTGATGCCGACGGGAATGAGGACAGCCGAGAAAACCAGGTTGAAGGCATCAAATGGTGAAAGCTCGCGCACCAGGCCCGTCGCATTGCGCACGAAGACCGTGGTCGAGCCTTGTGGGTTTGAACCGCTGACAGTAGACATCGGACCCTCCTTTTAATAAAATCCACCTACTCTGGTGGTAGTTCGCTGTAGATCAAATCCAGGTTGATACCCTGTGCCGCTCGGACGGCACGCGCTACGAAGTAGATCAGCAGGCCGATCACAATCAAAGATCCCATGAAGATGAAGCCGGGCAGCGGCCCCAACTGTGCGTTGGCGATGCCAAGCGCCTGATAGGAGAGCACCAGGTATGCCAGGCCGATCATCACAAGGATCGAAAGTCCCGCGACAATAGGCAGAATGGGGACGCTGCCAATGCGCACGTTTGCAGGCGAGTTCCTGAAAAGGTCGGGGCGACGGATGGGAAATGCGATGGCCGCCACGCTTACTGAGAGGATAGTGACGACTCCGGCCAGCACGCCCATGGAGAGCAGCGTGGCGAACGAGGTGGAGAGCACCGACCACGCCAGGATGCCTGCAACGATGATCGAGGCCACGATGATCGCCGGGATGGGAGCGTGCGTGCGCTCGCTCACTTCGGAAAGCTTGCTGGGCAAGATGCGGTCAAACGACCAGGCGAAAATGGTACGCACGGGCATAAAGGTATTGGGGAACATGGCCGGCAAGTTCCAGAAGACGAAACTGATCGCGATGAGCAGTGCAAAGACCGCGTTATTGGCCGCAATGCTGGCTATCAAATTGTAGTAAGGCTGCACCGGCAACAAATAACCGGGTGTGCCTGCCAGCGCGTTGATGCTGGCGACAAATGGCTCGCTTGCAGTGCGATACAGGAGCAGGACGCCAATGATCATGAAGAGCGAGTCCCAGACCAGGGCGCCGATCATGATTGAAAGTTGGCGGCGCAATTTGCCAGCCGATTTCAACTCTCCAGCGATGTAGACCGACCACCAGTTCCACATCATGAAGGTCATGATGATGGCGACTACCGGCAGCGTTGAGGAGAATTGATGGCCTCCGGTGAATGTAAAGCCGATCTTGTTAGCGGCAGTCTGGATGCTCTGAAACGAATTGGGGCTGTGTGTAAATGGCTGCGCGAAGGCGTTGAAATTGGCGATGAAGCCGGAATTCGAGCTAATCAGCAGCGCGATAAACGCCAGAAATGTTCCCAGGCTGGCGATAATCCAGCACACATTTTGCACACGAAACGCTGGTTTCGTCCCCATTGACATGGCAACCGCCAGGATGATGATCAACAACAACCCCAGGCCAAATGTCCACCACTGGCCCGTTGCATCGGTACCGCTGACCGCATTACCCGCGTTGATGAGTCCGTTGTTTTGTGTGACCGCGCCCAACACCGCCAGCGCGGGGCCAAGCGCCAGTACCGCGAAAGAACGCGCCCAGAAGGCCGCACCGATCAAAGCTGAAACCGCGGCAGAGAAATTGCTGAACACAGCCACGGCAGGATGCAGGATACGGCTGATCCATACATAGTCGCCGCCCGTGCGGGGCATGGCCGAAGCCATCATCGACATCATGATGCACACAGGTATGTTCACCACAAAAGCGATCACCAGCGCCAGCACTATATCCGCGCCGGGGAACAATCCCAGAGCGTATAAAATGCCGAAAGCCAGGGTAGCGCCAACAGGCGCCGAGAAGACCGCGTTGAAAATAATGGCATCGAGTACCGATGCCTCACGAACGAGGCCCGATGATTGCCGTACATAGAGGGATGAGGACGAGGATGGAGAAGTTTCAGATTGCATGTCCACTCCTTCGCCTGTCGACAGGCAAATAAGGTACGTTAGATGAACCACGAGGAGCATGATGACCGCGGTTAGGGTTTGTGAATGATTGCCAGGAATACAATTGGACTTCCAGGGCGATCATTGCCAGGCCTGCTTGAGAACGAGCAGGACGCACACAACATCGAGGAATACAATTGGACTTCCAGGGCGATCATTGCCAGGGCGGCCAGGGCGACCGCGAGGGTCGCCCGTACAATACCAAGCTGCCAGTGTTACACGTCACCGTGTATTGTACGGGCGACCCTCGCGGTCGCCCTGGTCATCTTTCACAGACCCTGTGACCGCGGTCGTCATGCTTGACATACAAAGATTTATTAGTTAGAGTATACAGCAAAGAACATACTCTGTCAATGTAAATGTGTCATAGTTTGTTTTATTTTGTCGGGGCAGTTTTGTAGAGGAGCGTGTCCTATGCTGGCGAGCGAACGGAGAAGACTTATACTGGAGCGCGTGGCAGAGCTTCAATCGATCGAGGCTCAGGCGCTGGCTGATGAGCTGCGGGTCTCTGCGATGACGATCCGGCGCGATATCAAGCGCCTGGAACAGGATGGTTTCCTGCGGCAGACCTATGGCGGCGCGACGGTACATATCACGAAGAGCGTGGAACTGGGGTTTAACAGCCGGGCTTTGCAGTACGCAGCTCAAAAGCGTTTGATCGGTGCTATCGCCGCGCAGATGATTGAGCCAGGGCAAACGCTGTTCCTGGGAGAAGGCACGACGACCTCGCAATTCGCGCAGTTTTTACCTCCACACCCTCACCTGCAGGTGATCACCGCTTCGCTCTCGCATGCCAGCCTGCTCGCCTCGCGCAATATTCGTGTCATTGTGCTCGGTGGCAAACTACACGCTGATGAATTGACTATGACCGGCCCGATTGCGGAAGCCACACTCAATCGCTTTTACGCGGATGTGTGTATTCTTGGCGCGGCGGGATTCGATCTCCAGGTAGGTGTGACTGAATTAGACTATGAAGTAGCCTCGCTGCATCGCTTGATGATGGAGCGGTCGCGCCGCGTTATTGTGCTGGCCGATCACAGCAAGCTGGGGTTTCGCTCGCCTGCCGTTGTAGCTCCGGTTAGCATGGTGACGACGCTGGTAACAGACGAGGCCGCTGCGCAAGAGATGCTCGATCAACTGCAAGCCTGTGGCATGCAGGTTACGCTCGCCGGGAAGGGCGCACCCGAACGCGCAGGCCAACCCGATATCCAGCCAGAAACGGTGATGTGATGGCAACGACACTCTACTATGCCAGCGATGTGCATGGCTCCAACCGCTGCTTCCGCAAGTTTTTGAACGCGGCAAAGTTCTACAAAGCCTAGATACTTGTCATGGGCGGCGATATATTAGGCAAGGCTATCGTCTTCCTGGAGGAAACGCGGCCCGGCGTCTATGTCACGAAAGAACGCGGTCAGCGTCTTGAACTGACCTCAGAAGCCGAAGTTCAGGAGTTCGAGAAGGTTGCAGCCGATAAAGGACTGTATACGTATCGTTGCCGTGAGGGAGAGCAGGATGCGCTCTATGCCTCAGGCGAAGTCGAGTCACTCTTTGAACGCTTGATGAAAGCACGCCTGGCGGAGTGGGTCACGCTGGCAGACGAACGTTTAGCCGGCACGGGAGTGCGTTGTTATATGATGGGCGGCAACGATGACCCACCGGCTGTTCTAGATGCGCTGGACGCCGGTCAAATGGTGCGCAATCCCGAAGGCGCGCCCGTGCAGCTGGATGAAGCCAGCGAAATGATCAGCCTGGGCTGGTCGAACCCAACGCCCTGGAACACGCCTCGTGAATGCAGTGAAGAAGAACTGGCGCAGCGCATCGATGCGCTGATGGCGCAGGTAAAACGCCCCGATGCTCTCGTCATGAACCTGCATGTCCCCCCTTATGGCAGCGGATTGGATGACGCGCCCGAACTGAACTCTGATTTGAAAGTGCAAAGTAGCCTCGGCCAGACGCGCTTCAAACCCGTCGGCTCGACCGCCGTGCGGGCAGCCATCGAGCGCTATCAACCACTATTAGGTTTGCACGGGCATATCCACGAAGCTCACGCCTCCTGCAAGATCGGGCGCACCATCTGCATCAACCCCGGCAGCGATTACAGCGAGGGAGTACTGCATGGCGTGCTGACCACGCTGCACAAAGGCAAGCTGAGGGGCTACCAGATGGTGAGCGGCTAGATAGCGAGGGCAGGGGCAAGCCCAGCCCGTACCCTAGACGAAGCCCGACGCTGACAGAGGGCCAGGGCAGGGCCAAGCCCAGCCCGTACCCTAGACGGTTCGGTGTTGTATTTCTTTCGTACAGGGTACGGGCTGGGCTTGCCCCTGCCCTGGGGGGTTCATTAAAAGGAGGTACATGTTATGTCACGTCTGCATC
>VBFM01000169.1:0-219 GCA_005882595.1 Chloroflexota bacterium | reverse complement strand
ATGTCACGTCTACATCTCGGTATCAATGTCTGCTTTGCGGTCAAGCGTTGGCCGGAACCAGAGCAGTGGGTGCGCATTGTGAAGGATGAGTTGGGGCTGGATTGCTGCCAGTTTAGCTTCGACCTGGTTGACCCTTTGCTCGACGAGGGCACGACTATGGCTTACGCTGATGCTGTTCGCGAGCTTGCAGCGGCTCGTAATATCTTCATTCACAGCGCT
>VBFM01000168.1:5133-5474 GCA_005882595.1 Chloroflexota bacterium | reverse complement strand
AGAGAAGAGAATTACGGGAATATGTTTGGTCAAGTGATTCGCCTTCATCTGCCGACAAAGCACTCGTCCGTCAGCGCTACTCAGTAAGACGTCGAGCAGGATGAGGTCTGGGAGGGCACGCTGGATGTGCTTGAAAATGAAGGAGCTGGGACTGGTTTGGATAGCATACCCTTCTTCATAGAGTAGGTCCTGGATAAGGCTCAAAATGTCTGGGTCATCGTCTACGACTAAAATGCTTTTGTCCATCCCTGCGATCTCCTGTTCTAGCTTCTGTATCTTCTACAAGATAACACGCTTTATAGCAGGGGAGAGGTGACAGGTCGGCCTGCAGCTGGAGCGTC
>VBFM01000168.1:0-5045 GCA_005882595.1 Chloroflexota bacterium | reverse complement strand
TTTGCTTATTTTGAGGTACCTTCGGATGCGTCGGTAGGAAGTGTTAGATAAGTTGAACAGAGTTGGTGAGAAGACGCTCGATGCAGTCTAATAACTCGGCTATATTGAACGGTTTGGAGAGCAAGGTCAGGTTACGCTTTGCAAATTCGGTATTGAACTCCCGATCAATGGTAGCCGCCGTCATGATGATAGCAGGTATATGCTCAAACCCTTTGCATGCGTGTAAGGTCTCGTAGAGTTGGAGTCCCGTGATAGTAGGAAGTCGTAAGTCGAGGATGAAAAGGCGAGGCTTTGCCGCCTGGATTTCCTGAAACCGTTTGAGTATCTCTACTCCGTTCGCAAGAGACAAAACATCGTAGGTTGTCTCCGTTTTGATACAAGCGGTGATCATCTCACGGATAGCCTCGTCGTCTTCTACCAGGATGATATCGAAAGAGGCTATCTCTCGGCTCTCTGGTTGCACGCCGTGAAGTGGAACCATAGCGATTATCCTCCTAATTCTTACAGAGAAAAATCCTTTCAGCGCCTTTCGGCAAGGTCCGCACACAAAGTGAAACGAAGCTTTAAACTTTTTCCAAGAACTAATAGAAAAATTCCAATATCCCCGCCATAGTATAGCACAAACGTCGTATTTCTTCTAGTCGTTTTGGAGGTGAATGAATGTCGGGAGTCAAAGCTGAGAAGTTTGGTATATGGAGCGGGTTCCCCATACCCTCCGTGTTTCCCACCTCACCCCTGCCCGGCCCCCGACCGCTCCGAGGGTGAGCCATTGCTTTGATAGTGGGTTTCGAGGGCTTGTACCAACTCGTGGAAGGCCCGGACGAGGTGATAGTTGCGCAGCCGGTAATAGACCGTGGTGCCCTCTTTGCGAGAGCTCACCAGGTGCAGTTTCAGCAGCTGACGCAGGTGCTCCGAGGTTGTGGAGGGAGCCAGCCCCAACTGGCGGGCAATCTCCCCTGCATAGAGTTCGTACCCATCTGGGGAATCCTGTCCATTGGGCGGGATAAGCAGCTCCAGAATAGAGCGCCGACTTTCGTCACAGGCAGCATCTAAAAACTGATTGATAAAGCGATCTACCGAGGGAGGACGCCTATCAGGTCTTCTCCTCGAGGAAGATGTATCCTTGTCGCTTGCCATAGTAATATACTCCTATCTTACATGCTGAGCAGCGAATGAAGTTTTGCATATAGTATGTCTTTCTCTGGACACGTGCGAGTTGAGCTTTGCGTTTCGTTCAAAGCATGAAGGCGAAGTACCTGGCGAGCGTGAGCAAGGCTGTTATTTCTTCTGTTCCGCAAGCAGTTTTTCTATGGTTGCAAAGAGATCATTGAGTTCAAAGGGTTTGCTGAGGAAGGTGATCTTGCGTTTTCGCATTTCTTTAGCGGGGGGGGATACAGCGCTCATCATGACTATGGGGATGGTTTCTAAACCCTCAACTAAGTGTAGATGATCGGCGAGTTTAAGACCATCGATACCTGGAAGGGAATAATCAAGAATGAACAGGCTCGGTTTGATGGAATTAATAGTTTCTAAGGCACGCGCGGCATCAGTCACATGGAGGACTTGATATGGCGTTTCATCCTTCAAGGCTTGAGCAATAAACTCACCTATATCCTCGTCATCGTCAACGACTAATAAGATGGTTTGACGGTTTGTCTCGTTATGAGTTGTAGCTTCCGGCTCGTCGCTCGTCAAAGATCACCTCCTCTATTTCGGTAGATAACGAAATATTAACTCTTCTAAGAATACGTGCAACGAGTAATCAGCGTTTCAGGGGGTGACTTTCTGGCTTTTTGGCGCGAGTTGAAGCTGATATGCCTAACGTTTCTTCTTTTCCTCTTCATCGCTGAGCGTAGACAGATGTTTATGCGTCTCCAACGCATGCTTGATGTTGGCCAGCAGGTGGTCGATGTCGAATGGTTTGAAGATTACGTGAACACCCTGAGAGACCAGGTAGCCTTCTTGCTCGCGCACCATATTGAGAGCTGCGGTACAGACGATTACAGGAATAGATGCCGTTGATCTCTGCATTTTGAGCATTTGCAACATCTGCCAGCCGCTCGTCTGGTCACCAAAAATAAAGTCCAGGATGATGAGATCAGGATTGATCTGTTCGACATCAGCGATCTGCTGGATGGGGAAACCGGCTAATATGACGTCATACCCCTCCGTTTCGAGTAGGATACGGAACAGCTCTAAGATTTCTTGCGTGTCATTAACGACCAGAATACGGGTTGACACTTACTTGCTCCTTCTGTGTAAGAATGTTTACCCCTGGAATAATAACATACTTGCAATATTCGTACGAAAGAGCTTATCTACTCGATATGTGCAGCCCTCTTTCAGAGTATTCTGTTCGGTACTCGATTCAGGCCATAGATGGTTTGAGCCAGCTCTTCGAGGGTCTTAACGGATGGGTTCGCAACCAGGTCTTCGATGATCCAGTTCAGGTCGCGGTAACGGTGCAGGAGGGTATAGGCCATCAGGCGGTGCGTCAGATTTTCGTTTAGATCGGCGCCGGTAAGGCCGTAGGCTTGCAGAAAGGCGCTCAGGAGGTCGGGGCGTCCGAGCATCATGAAGAGGCCCACCGAGGCAAAGTCGTATTCATAGAAGCCGATGCGCGCATCATCGAAGTCGAAGAACCCGCATAGTCGCCAGCCAGTATCCTCCTGCTCCACAAGCAGGTGATAGTGATGCAGGTCGGCGCTTAATAATACAGGGGTGTAATCTGGTGGGTATAGAGGGGAGGCGTGCACTAGGTAACCAGGAATCTGGTCGAGCCAATGGACGACTACGCCTTTTTCTCGATGATGTTGTTGGCACCGGTCCAACCGCTGTTGGAGAAAAATAGGCCAGTCCAGCTCGAGGCCGGAGAAATCCGCGATGGAGAGGCTATGCAGGCTCGCCAGGAGCTTCCCCAGGTCGATGACGAGAGCACGCTGGTTCTCGTACTCTAGAGTGTCCCATATATGGATGAGATAGGTACCTTTCAAGCGGCTCATAACGATGTAGGGCCAACCCTCCAGTTCGCCATGCGCATAGATTTGTGGCGTGGTGACAGGCAGCTTGCCATAGATATGTGCGGCCACGGAGCGGTCTGCCCGTACTTCGCGTTTCCAATAGGGCGGAAAGAGCTTGATGATAAGCTCTTGGCCAATGGCGAAAACGACATTGGTGCCACCACCCAGACGAACAAGTGGCGCAGCGGGCAGATCGTGCCGCTGGCAAATTGCGCGCATGGCAGGAAGCCAGGTCATCGTTATGTCTTCCCGAAGCGGCACATAATCTGCGCGGCTGGTGACCCTTGGTAAAAGTGGCTCAGATTGTCTCTGCATGTGAAGCGTTAGAACTCCTTCAAAAAGGTGATCCAACCAACTTTCCTCACAAAGCCCAGGCGCTCATTGATGGCGATCATGGCGGTGTTTGGGGAGTCGTTCCATGTTTTAATATGCCCACACCCCTGCGCCCTGGCATAACCGATGCTGCGCAGCTTGAGCGCCAGCGCAATCCCACGGTGACGGTAGGAGCGTTTGACTCCTGTGAGACTATTGGTCAGGTCAGCATCTCCTTCGCTCTCCCACAGTGAGGTTGTGCCAATATACTCTCTGTTGTGCAATGCTATAAAATGCGCGTCATGTTTCAACTGGGGATTGTCGATAAACGTTTCGACATAAAACTCGTAATTTGCTGCAGTGCTTTCATCCAGGGTCGGTATATCCCGCGCGACTTCGTTATCCAGTTCATAAAGCTTGCGATAGCATTCGGGGTCGGATGCCAGTTCTGCGAGCGTCTTGATCTCGATACCCTGGTCGCGTAACTTTTCTTCCAGTCCCTGGTAGGGTGCGGAATCAAATGTTGTCAGATCCAGGCGCGATTCCCAACTTCTCCATACATTGCGAAAGCCACGCGCCTCTAAGAAGCGTATGCTGGCAGCCATATCCTCCCGCACCTGGCTGCGTACAGCTATTGGATCATGCTGCTGCAATCCCTGCATGACCTGGTCATAGAGGGCTGAACCGATACACCGGCGTTGAACGTCGGGATGAACCACGATGTTTATCCAGAATTTGCGTGGGTGATACTCTTCAAAAGTCTGGCCATACTCACCTATTCCCACGCTACGTTCATCGTACTCGGCGACCCAACGTGCATACTTGTGCGTAGGGTCACGATGTTCGTCCCAGTAGCGCATCTCGTCTTCCGTGAACTTATAGTCGGGAAAGATCGCGAGATGGATAGCAAGCATCGCGGTATAATCACCGGACGCGAATGGCCGAATATGGAGATGCACAGAAGTCTCCTTGGGATTGGGCACAATGATTTGCGCCCCTACATCTATCCCATAGCGATTTTTTTATACGATAAACTTGCCTTTTTCGTAACACAGCTGCCCATCGGCGTACACTCTACCATCCTCGCGGAGATCGCAGACCATGTCCCAGTGCAGGGCGGATTGGTTCACGCCGCCGGATTCGGGGAGAGAAGCACCAAGCGCCATGTGCATGGTACCGCCGATCTTCTCGTCGAACAGGGTATCTTTTGAGAAACGCTGGATGTTGTAGTTCAGGCCAAAGGCTACTTCACCCAGGTAACGCGCGCCCTCGTCGGTGTCGAGCATGCCGTTGAGGAAATCCAGGCCGCGACTGGCGTAGCTCTCGATGACTTTGCCATCGCGGAAGGTCAGTTGTACATCCGCGACCTCGTTTCCGGCGAAAATAGCCGGGTAGGTAAAGCGCACGGTGCCGTTGACCGAGTTTTCGATTGGACCGCTAAAGACTTCTCCGTCGGGAAAATTTTCTGTTCCGGCACAGTTGATCCATTTTCGACCACCAACGCGATAGGTGATATCTGTTCCTGGCGCGATGATATGGATTTCATCATGCTTTTCGAGAAATTCAACGATACGCTGCTGTTGTTTATATACGTTGCCCCATGCCGCTATGGGGTCATCCCGGTCGAGCATCCCGACGCCATATACAAAATCTTCGAAATCGCTCAACGACATGCTCGCGTCCTGTGCGCTGGAATGCGTTGGGAAAAGTGTG
>VBFM01000167.1:6136-11179 GCA_005882595.1 Chloroflexota bacterium | reverse complement strand
GCATCTGGCTGAAATTCTGGCGTCAGCATAGTGTAGGCCGTCTGGCAGGACTGGATTTTGCTCAGCCCAGCATTGAGAGACTCAAGGTGCAATTCCCCGATGATCTGATTGCCCAGGCCGATGTAAGTGTAGCGCCGTTGCCGCTGCCCGATACGATGCGCTTCGATATCATCTCTGCCTTCGACGTGCTGCTGCACATCGTCGACCCGCATGGTTTTCGGCGCACCATTGCCAACCTGGCACATCATTGTTTGCCGGGAGGTTGGCTGATCATCTCCGATCCGATTGTGGGAGGTCGAGGATACGTGCCGGCGCACTCTTATGAAATAGATAACAAAGTCCGTTCGCTTGCTGAGTATCGGGATGTACTGATGGCGCATGGATTTGTTATCGAATCGGTACGACCCGCGACGGTTCTGCTCAGCAGTCCGCTGGAGGCTCCAAACCGCCTTGCTTTTCTCGCTTTGCTGGCGTGGTGGAAGGCGACTGGACTGTGGGGGCGCTCCAATATATTAGCCAGTTTGATAGGACCGGCTGCGATGAAGGCGGATCAACTCGCCTGCCGCCTCTACGCCAATGGCAATGGTCCTTCAGCCAAAATCGTTTTTGCTCGCAAGCTGGATTGACCTCACATACTATCCCTCCTAACCTCCAGAATAACTGGGCGATTTCTGCTTTGAATTTTTCATCTCGCCATGTATTTGTGGGGGAAATCTCTCAATTTTATTATACGGTGTGTCAGAAATGAAAATGCGGCTGAGTTCCAACTGACTTTCCGTATGCTAACGCATCCATCGTACCAGGTTATAGAATTATTACTCGCTTGCTTAAACTTTAACCGCCTGCTTACTTGTTCTTCACCTGTTCGCTACTTTTATTGGATAGACTTATTGACATAGGTAAGTACATAAATATGGGTTTGCCTTTCAAATAGTCAATCAATAAAAAATGAAGAACAGGCGAGAAATGAAGTTATTTATAAAGTTCATTTTTATTTTGAGCATGTTGCATTTCGGTTCAGCATTAAATTCTCAGCCACAATTCCGTCTACCCGCGGGAGGAGTGTCGCTCAATCGCATCAGGGTGGGTTTCAGTATCAATACTGTGGCACGTGTGGATAACGCCGCCAACCTGGGCATTAACACTGCTTTTAATTATAATACGCCTTTTACACCATCTGACCCGGTTGGTGCCGAGATGCAGGCCAAAGGCATGCATGAAGTCGATGCAGGATTTGCCAGCGAGCTGTTTTATTATGAGTGTCACCGCACACACTCTGTAGCGCCTCCCCCGGCAGGCACACCAAATACCTTTTGCGTAACAGACTATAATCCATCAATAAATTCTGAAACTGCATTGCTTGCGGCTGTAGATGCGAAGCTGCAAGCCGACGCGGCCAACCCGCTCATTGTGGGCTACTGGATATCGGATGACTGGAATTTGTGGGATGCTGGAAGCGCCAGAACGGTCTTGCAGGATATTCACACGCACATTTTGCAGCACACACCACGTCGACCAGCGATTTGTGGCTTCGGAGTAGACGTTATGCCGCCAGGAGTCAGCGCCTGGGATCCCCGCATCTCACTGAACTACAGTAATGCGGCCTGCGATATGGTTGGCATTTACGCATATCCTGCTGCAGCTCCCACGTACAGCAATGGCTCGCAGCTCGATTATACTATGAGCGCCCCGCTTGCTGCTGTATTCAAGTCGTTGAAAAGCCTGGGCTGGAATAGCAGCGTTACTCCTCTCATCGGAATAGGGCAGGCATTTGCGGGTTCCTACGCGGGAACAAGCTACGAACCGGGCATCAATCGCTTTCAGATGGTCGCGCAAGCAACAGCCTTTTGTAAAGCGGGGGCCGTCTCTATCGGATGGTACGCCTGGGAGGACTCTGGATTCGATAGTTCAGCGCTGACGCCCATGACAAGTGCAGACGTACAATATGGTGTAGTAGATGGCATTGCCGCTTGCCAGGCAATGTGGGGTGCCAGGATACCCTGGCATCCCACACAAAAACATGGCTAAAGTAAATGCCAGCAGGTTGCGCTCCAGCATTCCCATGGGCTGGAGCGCGGCGTCATTAAAAAGGCTGTAGCTTTTGTATGTCTTCTTATAATAAATAACAGATGGATATAAAGAAGAAGTGTATGGGTGCGGTGGTTGCAGGAACATCCCGGTATCATCAGAATATTGTAGTGGGGCGAGGAATGTGCTGATGGCTTCATCTGATCGAACGATAAAAGGAAAACATGTGCTGGTGACAGGTGGCGCGGGTTTCATAGGAAGTCACCTGGTTGATTCGCTGGTGCCCGAGGGTGCAAGGCGGCTGACGGTAGTTGATAATTTTTTTTGGGGGTCCCCTACTAACCTGGATGATGTGCGTCGACAGATGCCAGATGTGCAAATAGTGGCTGTTGATGCCTCGGATGAGCAGGCTTTGCGGAAGTTGTTTGCCCAGTTAGGACTGGTGGATGTGGTGTTCGACCTGGCGGTGATCCCCTTGCCGACTTCGTTGGAACGACCGCAATTTTGTTTCGATACCAATGTGCGCATCACATCAGTACTCTGTGAGCTATTGCGCGAGGGGCATTTTGAGACGCTGGTGCATTTCTCCTCTTCGGAGGCCTATGGCTCGGCCAGGACCGTTCCAATGGACGAAGAACACCCCCTTGATCCGCTTACTCCTTACGCAGCGAGTAAAGCTGCCAGTGATCACCTGGTGCGTACTTATGCTGCGACCTTTGGTGTTGATGCCCTGGTGGTGCGGCCTTTCAATAACTATGGTCCGCGGCAGAACGATCGGCAGTATGCAGGCATCATTCCCACGCTGCTGAGATGCGCATTTGCAGAACGCACGTTCACCCTTTTCGGGGATGGGCAGCAGACGCGAGATTATATTTATGTTACCGATACTGTACGTGCAGCGTTGGCCCTCTACACATGCCCGCAGGCACGCGGCCAGGTTATCAATATCGGCTCTGGTCAGGAAATCAGCATCTCCGACCTCAAGTCAGGCATTGAGCATGTTCTCGGCAAGCCCATTCCCTGTGATTATCGTGAACCTCGTCCAGGTGACGTTCGTCGCCATCGTGCCGATATCACCCTGCTGGAGAAACTGACTGGATTTAAGCCCCGCGTATCCCTCAATGAAGGACTGGCGAGAACGGTGGAGTTCTATCGCCGACGTGCCGGAAAAAGTTTAACAGAGGTGCATTAATGCGGGTGCTTGTTACGGGGGCTGCGGGTTTTCTAGGGCGAAATGTACTGCTCAGCATGCCGCACTCCTGGGAAGTGGTCGCCTTGTATCGGCCGGGCAATACGAATTTCCTCTCCTTCGTGGAGAAGCATCAACTGATGCATGTGCAACCGGTGGCATGCGATCTTACCGATAGGTATCAGGTCGAGCAATCTGTAGGGTTAGCCGGAAGAAGCTTTGATGGCTGTCTGGCTCTGGCGAGCAATACATCCATTCCCGATTCAATTGAGCGACCAGTTGAGGACCTGACAATCAATGCTTTTGGTTTGCTATATGTGCTTGAGAACTTTGCTTTCGATCACCTGGTGTATCTCTCATCGGGTGCCGTTTATATCGGGTTGAAGGGCCTGGTAGGACCGGCATCGGCTTTGTCGCCTACCCTCCCTTATGCCATCTCAAAACTTGCGGCAGAACACTATATTCGCGCCTTTGTCCAGCATCGTCAGACGCTCAGCTGTGCCACAATAGTGCGATTTTTCGGCGCGTATGGGCCATATGAGCCGCCTCGTAAATTATACACGCGTCTCGTGCATCAGTTCGCTTTCAAGCGCGACCCACACTTCACTATCCTGGGTGATGGCCAGAATTACATTGATGCCATGTATATCGATGATGCGGTCCGGGCGTTGTTCGCGGTTTTAGCACAACCACCGCAAGAAGGGGTATGCTGCGTTGACCTGGGTTTGGGGAGTGGCGAAACCGTCAATTCGGTGGTGGTGCGTGCTGCTCATGAATTCGGCCTGGAACCACAGATTAGTTACAAGGGTACTCCTGCCGAGTACATACAGTTCGTGATTGATCCGCAGCTTTTTACGCATGCTTATGGCTTCTCTCCAACTATCTCGCTTGAGACAGGATTAAGAACTCTGACCGTTTACCTTGCACAACAGGAGAGGGACTCCAATCAGTAAAAACGAATCTGGTGAAAGGAATGCTGGCAAGCATATGCACGTATCGAAACTGCAGCTGTTTTCATGGGAAAGAATGCCAATGATAAGAGATATTCTCCTCGCGTGGCGAGGCTGGCGCGAGGAGCAAGCAATGCCCTACTATTACCTGGCCAGCGATGTTCACACTCATCCAGAACTGCTTCATTATCCTATCGACATGTCTCCCCTGCTCCGCTTACCATTTGGTACACTCGATGAGGACGGTGTGCTTTATAATGCCGCGTCTGGAGCTATACCAGCCGTATATCATCCTACCAGCATAGCGCAGTATGCCCTTGCGTGCTGGAATGCCTACCTCGCGGTGGGGGACAAGAAGCAGAGAGAGGCATTCGAGACCCAGGCTTACTGGCTCCTGAGTCACGAGTTGCGCTTTCCCAATGGAGCAGGTGGTTGGCCGATTCCTTTCGCTGCAAAGGATTTTCATGTTTCAAAACCCTGGTTATCGGCGTTGACTCAAGGAAATGTGATCTCGGTATTTGTACGTGCCTATCAACTGACCGGTACATCTATGTTTTTAGAAGCTGCTCGCCGGGCTGTACGTACCTTTGAGCTGGATATTTTGGATGGTGGGGTAAGCACGCGACTCGCCGGTGATGGAATTTTCTTTGAAGAGGTAGCGGCCTATCCTGCTGCGCATGTACTTAATGGATATATTCTCGCTCTCTTTGGATTATATGATTATCTGGCGCTTACGCAGGAAAGCGAAATCGCAGCATTGATCCAGCGTAGTCTCACTACATTCCACGCTATCATTGATGAGTTTGATGCCGGCTACTGGTCACGCTATGATCTGTTACATAGGCATCTTGTTCCCCTGTTCTATCATGCACTGCA
>VBFM01000167.1:0-6112 GCA_005882595.1 Chloroflexota bacterium | reverse complement strand
CAATCCGCTGGGAGACATATCAGCATCGATTTTCATGCCGCCTGCGCTACCTGATTACGAGCCGTGCTCATGTTTATTGGAACCGCAGGATTATACCATGGCTGCGCCGTTTGATCGGACTTGGTATGCCGCCCGAAAGGGATCAGACCTCTGTTATACATGTCTGTGTTCCGATTACCGCCTTCCCAGTGGCAGGGGGCATGCGCAGTGTTCTTGCCGGTGTTGACCAGACGATGGGCGATCACTGGAAATTGGTCTATCTAACACAACATAAAGGGCAGAATGCTCAGGGATTAGAGATTAAGATATTTGGCCGGCGATGGACCTCGCCCTGGAATTTTCCATCCGCCTGGTTCTATTGCCTGGCTGGATGGTACAAGCTTTTTACTCTGCTGCGTAGAGAGCCATTTCAACTTGTCTTACCTCAAGATGGCGTTCTTACGGGCGCTTTTGCGGGGCTTGTGGGCAAAATGGCGGGGGTGCGTGTAGTGTGTATGGATCATGGGAGCGTCACATTGTTGGACAGTCCTGCTTTTCGCTCAGAGCGAATTAGCAGCTTGAAGCATCCCTGGTATCGCCGGATCCTTGCTCGGCTGCAACTGGCACTGTACTGGCCATCACTCCGCTTCCTGGCTCGTATCGCTACGCGTTTCACCGACCAGTTGCTCATTGCCGGTGACGAGGTAGAGGCTGCTTATCGCGAGTCTCTGGGTGTTCATCCTGGCCGTATCGTTCGTTACCCATATATGCTGGATGCTGCGCGCTTCACGCCGCCTGACAAAGTGACCAGGGCGAAAATGCGAGCAGAACAAGGTATGGCTGAAAATGCCATCGTCGTTACGCTAATCAATCGTCTCGCGCCAGAGAAAGGTTTGGAATTCGCCATCGGGGGAATAGCTCAGGCGCTATCTTCGCTTCCTTTGGAAGTGCGTTCGCGAGTTACAGTACTTATGGTGGGGGACGGACCGCTGCGGTCACGAGTGGAGGCGGACATCAGGCGGCATAGCCTGGCTACCGTATGCAAGCTGTGGGGCGAGGCCACTCCAGCTGATGTGGTCATGCTGCTGGCGATTTCCGATATTTTCCTCTATAGTGGGACGCGAGGAACGAATTATTCGATGGCCGTACTTGAAGCAATGGCGGCGGGTTGTGCAATTATTGCGTCCGTCGTTCCCCAGTCGAATGCGACTCTCCTTGCTGAGGGGCGCGGCATAGCTGTTGAGCCTGGGAATTCAACTGCAATCGGCGATGCTCTTGTTCGTCTCTGCAGCGACCTTGCGCTTCTCCGCCATATGGGGCAGCTAGCCAGGGAATGTGTGGCAACCCATCATAATGCTGAGATGCTCGCGCGCAGTTTATTGCGTGCATCATTCTTTGCGCCGCCATTAAGGGTGGAGTGCCAACATCCGTGAAACATGACTCATTCCGTTCTTCAAAGGATCAAAAAATTCAGGATGAGTCATGTTTCACGAATAGCTTGCTATCGTAGCAGCGAGAATAGACCTCTTTGTCTTGCAGTTACTGGTAATGCATCAGCCTGCTATAGGATAGCAGGCTGATGGAAGTTAGCATTACTACTACTGGCTCATGGCGCTCGCAGTTGCCACACCAACAAGAATACGCGCTCCCTTTGGTAAGCCAAGCGAGTTGGACTGGGTGATGTAGATGTCAAAGGCAATCACTGTTTCAGCCGCGCCTGGCGCGTTGCTACTGCCATATTGCTCGTTCACGATTACGTAGCCAATACCCGCGAGGTTTATGCGAGTGTTGGGCACTGGAGAATGGCTCAGGGGTGCTCCGGCTATCTTGCCACTGGTCAATGTCACCGAGCCTGAACGCGAACCTGCGCCATTCCAACTTGCGCTGGCCGTGCTGGTCATGCTGCCTGCTGAAATCAGTCCGCCCAGCAGGTTAGAATTTGAGACCGTGGCCTGGCTTGTTGCGCTGGCGCCCGACGAGGTGATCTGTCCAGAAGCGCTGCTGCTCATCGCCCCTGCATTACCGGGATGGAGCGAGTTGAACCCGCTGACGCTATTTTGCGATGAACCGCCTGCGCAGTTGATGCCTGAGGATGATAGCGGGCCGATCGAACTCGAGCCAGACCCGGCAAGACCGTTAGCATAGAGGCCGTAGGCGGAAGCAGCTACGATATCCGGCTGGGCGGTGCGTGTTTCACCACTTCTGGCGAGTCCGAACACCAATCGGCTGCCGGCAAAGAGGCCAAGCGTAATGAAAACATCCACTCCATAAACGCTGATACTGGTAGCTGTAGAGCCATTAACAGGACCCAGTTGCTCGTTCAATATGACGTAGCCAACACCTGGGAGATACTTGAGCGTATTTGGTGCCGGGTCTCCTTGAGGAAGTCCCGCGATGTTCAGGCCGGTGAAGGTTGAGTTATTGGTGCTGGTTGCACCCGCTGAGGTAGCGGTACTTGATGCTGCTACGTGTATTCTTTCAGCTGTAATCAACCCACTAAGGATATTGAGGTTCTCGATGTCCGAAGTTACCTGAATGGAGGCACTGGTTGCAGTGCGACTCGTGCTGATCGTCGATTGTGCCGAGCCGGTACTGGTTATTGAACCTAGCGATATGCTCGCCGAGTTTGTTACAGTGGTTGGTGCTGTAGTGCAGGCTAAGCCGACTGGCGCGGTAGGACCGCTGGTGAGCTTATTTAGACTGCTGGATATCACCGCATAGTCACCAAAGGCATATCCACTGGGAATGCTGGCGAAGCTGCTGGAAGCACCGGCCTCGCTGGGGGCCAGTAATGACGATGGTAACAATGCAATCAGAGAGACGAGTAAAATAGCGAAACGTTTCATCATGTTTATCCTCCTTCTTTGTTTCTCCTCTAGGGCAGCCATACTTCCCGACATCCCTGCCGCTTTCTTGTCAGTTGAATCCAGTATAGTTGGACGTGGGAGGAAATTGAGGGGCAAGAGTCCTCAACAGTGCCAGTCTCAAGTATCAAAAAACCAGGGACGGATGCATGTCTTAGGAAGCCGGACCCCTACCCCCCACTACTCGGCCTCTTTGAATAATCGTCACGGGAGAAAGCACGGATATAGTTATATTTGGCTAATGTGATTTTCTCAACCTGAATGGGGATAAATTGCATAAATCTTTATCGATTCTCAACGGGTTGTCAACCTCAATACAACCATGCAAGCATATCATTATGTCTAGGGGGAACGCCACATGGGGGATGTCCTGGGGGGGACATACATGCAGTGGCTCAGCACACGGGTCATTGACCTGGGGGGACAATATATGTTGCCGCTCAAGAGCCGGAGAGCGATTTTTGAAGATCGCATGCGCAAGCAATCTTGCCACGTCCGGCTAAGGGTAAGCCCGGCGCGCTTCTGATAGTCGAGTGAGGTCGGCCATATGGTCGCCTCTACACCGCTATCAAAGAGCGCTGGGCTTATTTTTATGTGTAAGTTCAGCTCACGCTTGCTGACTCTCCAGATATGCTTTGAGATTGGCGAGCGTGGCGACTTCACTGCGCATCGTCTGAGTAATCATGGGACCCATAAGCCTGGTCAGGCCTTTCGGTTCATAATGCAAGGTAAAGGTCAGGCGGGTGGAGTTTCCAACCCTTTCAAATCGATACTTCCCGGTGGGCCTTGCAGGTCCGCTGATCACATGAAATGTGATCAAGGCGTTCGGCTGGCACTCGACGATCTCGTAGTCGCCCTCGATGCGCCTCCCTCCCGGCCCTTTCAATCCCTGTTTGTACACTGCTCCCACACCCTCCGGTTTGCCTGGCACCCGTGAAATATCAAGAACCGCTGGTCGCCAGAGTGGGGTTTTCGTGCCGTCCAGCACAAAATCGAAGACGGTCTCCACCGGCCGGTTGATGGTGATACTTTGTTCTGCATGAGACATGCATTGATCTCCTTTCAGAAAAGTTTCTCATTGACGATGTCACTGCACCTTTCAGTATATCTGTTCCCTCCTCGCAACTTATTGGCGCATCTGGCCCTGAATCTCGGCTAAGCGCCCGCGAAGGAATGCCTGCTCCGCATTGTTCTGGCAGAGTTCCAGCGTGCGGGTGTAGGCAGCTTGAGCTTCGTCCAATTGACCGGTGCGCCGCAGCAAATCCGCTCGCGCCGCGTGAAAGAGGTAATACTCCTTCAACTCGCCTGTCTCCCGGTCGAGCAAGCTCAGGCCGTGTTGAATGCCCTCAGCCATCGCCACTGCCACCGCCCGGTTCAACTCCACAACCGGTGATGGCATCATTTCGTAGAGCATACGGTACAGCGTCGCGATCTGTGCCCAATCAGTTTCTTGGGGGCGCTCAGCCTGTGCATGTAGCGCGCTGATGGCCGCTTGCACTTGGTACGGACCCGGAGTTTTCATCGACAGAGCTTGCTCCAATTTAGCAACCCCTTCGGCTATTTCCTCCTGGTCCCACAACGCTCTCTCCTGATCTTCCAGCAGCACTAATTCGCCGCCTGGCGTAACGCGCGCCTCGCGCCGTGCATCGTGCAGCAGCATCAACGCCAGCAGCCCATACGCTTCGGCGTCCTCTGTCAACGTTCGCTCCTTTGCCAGCAGGCTCGTCAGGATGAACGTCAGCCGGATCGCCTCCGCGCAGAGGTCGTGTCGCATCAGCTCCTCCCCTACCGGGGCGATATATCCCGCGTTGAAGATCAGGTAGAGCACAGAGAGTACCGCGTCTAGACGTTCTGGAATGGCAGCCGCAGGCGGAACCTGGTAAGGGATCCCGGCGTCCCGGATCTTGCGCTTGGCCCGTACCAGGCGCTGCGCCATAGTCGCTACAGGCAGGAGGAAAGCGCTGGCTATCTCAGGCGTCGTCAGCCCGCCGAGCGTTTGCAGCGTCAAGGCGACCTGCGCCTCTTTTGAGAGGGCCGGATGACAGCACGTGAAGATCAATTTTAAGCGTTCATCTGGGATCTCTTCAGGGTCCATGTCGCCTTCCTCCTGCTTTTCCTCGAGTAGAGTTTTCAATGCTGCCTTTTTACGATTCAGCAGCTGTTCCCGGCGCAGTCGGTCGATTGCCCGGTGCCTGGCCACCTTCGTGATCCACGCGCCGGGGTTGGGTGGGACGCCATCCACCGGCCAGTGCTCCAGGGCATGCACGAGGGCATCCTGTACCGCGTCTTCCACCAGTTCGAGATCGCGTATGTGAGTATACAGCGCGGCAATTACGCGCCCCGCTTCCTGTCGAAATGTGTGTGCGATCAGATCATGCATAGCTTTCATACCGCTCTACCCATTGTTGGCAGCATCTCAAAAGTCACAGGAATAATTGTTGAGATAGGCGAATTCGCCCCGGCAGCCAGCTTACAGTGACTGCAAGCTACAGTTCCATGACTGGACGGATCTCGATGGAGCCATACACCGCGTCGGGAACCCTGGCTGCCATTTCGATGGCTTCATCCAGGTCTTTGCAGTTCAGTACGTATGTACCCGCCAGTTGCTCTTTCGTTTCGGCGAATGGGCCATCCGTAATCAGCATTTTACCATCGCGCACCCGGACGGTCGTTGCCGTGCTGGTTGGCTGCAGCGGCGCTCCACCCGTCAAAATACCACGCGCCAGCGCCTCCCGCGCAAATAGCGCGTGACCCTGCATAAGCTCCGCAAGCTCTTGCTGGGTCATGCTGGCCGAGTCAGCTTCACTTCGATAGATCAACAAGACGTAACGCATCTGTGTACCCTCCCTCTGGTTGTGCATTTGGTCGAGGCACTTCGCCACTCCCCAACAACAACGAACGAGATCGCCTGGAATCGACAAATAACCCGACCAAATTTTCAACGTGCTTTGAAGTTGCAGCGGGGAGAAGCGTTGAATGAGGAGCCTTAAAAATGTAACTCCTACCCCTGCCTATGCACCGTCTTCAAAACCTCGGCATCAAGCGGTCAACATCCGCCTCGCTCTGCGCCTGCAGCAGATCAAGTTGCTCGCGCAGCGTGTTCGAGGTAAGGACACGTTCGGTTAGCAGACTGTACAGACGGTTGATCAGATCGGCGAAGGCACCTGGTTGGCTGCTAGGAGGCACGTCCAGGCGATCGCTGTCAAAGGCCTGCCGCTCTTCCAGCTTATCCAATTCGTAGCGGAAGAGATGCGCGATGCGGCGCTCCG
>VBFM01000166.1:0-4840 GCA_005882595.1 Chloroflexota bacterium | reverse complement strand
AGCCAGTTGTGCCTGTGTCAAGCCTAACTTGGTGCGTACCTCACGAATGTTTGTTCCAACGCGTGCCGCGACCGCCTTTCCTACATTGGCGGTTTCAATTGAAGCCATGAGAAACCATTTCCTTTCTTCCACAGTGTGGGGGGGAATATATGAATTGCCAACACGGCAATTCACATCAACACCGGTTTTTCTTGTGAGAACGCGAATAAGCACATCATTTTTAAATGATGCGCTAATGTCAAATTTCCAGGTCCTCCTAGAATTCGAGTGAATAAACAGGTTGTTTTTGTTGTAGTCAAAAACTTGAACTCGCTTGATTTACCTTGTTGAAAGCTCCGTTAATTCTCTTAAACATTATCAACAGTCTAAGCATCACTCACTAAAGAGCCTCCTGAGGTATACTATATCATTTCCTGACTTATTTGTCAATATGATGTTATACTGTCAATGTTTGGAATCAAGGAAAGAGTTTGATAACACAGACACTAAATTCATTTGCAGTACTTGAGCTATTTGAGACAAATAAATAGACAGTTATGAAATAAATTTTTTGTATGCAAAAATTCAGGCATCTTTATCTGCTACCTTTCCATTCAGTATAGGGCATCCGCTTGCTTTAATTCACCGCTTTTTTCTTAATACGAGTAGCATCATTGTATATACATATAATATCACGAGTCTCAACTTTGATGTTACTAGTTGCAATCAATGAGGGTACAGCTAAACCAACCTTTGTGCTAAATGTAGTACTTAAAGGGTAAAATCTTCGAAATTGATCATTTGCACACACTAGAAAAAAGCTTCCACGTCATCTATAATGAAAACTCAGGCGTTTTCATCCTTATATATTGATACTGATCCGCTTAATTACATATGGAAGCACCGCTGAAACAAAAGGGAGGGATTGCATGGAGACCATCAACACCTTATTCGCTTCCGCAGTAACACGATTCCACGAACGTACCGCCCTGCTCGAACCCAACGAAGATGGTGGTATGATAACGCTCACCTATGATGCGCTACAAGCGCGCGTTCAGCAATTCACCGGGTATTTACAGGAGCGCCATTTGGCGAAAGGCGAACGGGTTCTGCTCTGGGCGCCCAGCAGAATTGATTGGATGGTCACTTTTCTGTCTGTGCTGCTCGCAGGAGGAGTGGTCGTGCCGCTCGACGTCAGTTCGAAGGAAGATTTTTTGCGGCGTATTGCACAGACGACTGAGGCAAGCTATCTCGTTACCACGAAAAAGCAATATGACACGCTCAAACAGCCGCCCGCGCCATTGATCGACCTGGATGCTTTACCGAGCGGGACCTTCGATTCTGCCGCTCTTCCAGGTGTTGAGGGAAACGACCTGGCGGAGTTGGTATTTACATCAGGTACCACAGGCCAGCCAAAGGGCGTCATGCTCAGCCATTGGAACATTGCCAGCAACGCTGCAGCCGCGCTCGATGTGGTTGATATCCATCCTGATGATCGCGCGCTCTCGATCCTCCCTCTCAGTCATATGTTCGAGCTGACCATCGAACTGGCTATCATTCGCAGCGGCGCCAGCATCGTCTATGCGCGTTCGCTCGCCCCCGATACGCTGCTCAAACTGCTGAATTCTCAACATGTAACCTGTATGGTGCTGGTGCCACAGGCGCTGCAATTATTTCTCAATGGCATTGAACGCCAGGTGCGCATGCAAAAAAAAGAAAAGCAGTGGGAGATGCTGCACCGCATAGCGCCATGGCTCCCATTCCCTTTGCGGCGCGTCCTCTTTAGAACGGTACACAAGCGTTTTGGCGGACACTTCCGTTTCTTTATCAGTGGCGGCGCCTATTTACCGCCGAAACTGGCTGAGCGATGGGAAAACATGGGTTTTCGCGTGATGCAAGGCTACGGCGCGACCGAATGTTCCCCTGTCGTCTCCGCCACGCGCTACAACGACCACACCTATGAGAGTATTGGCAACCCTCTTCCAGGCGTTGACGTGCGCATCGCCGAAGATGGCGAACTGCTCGTACATGGGCCGAATGTAGCCCAGGGCTACTGGAAAAACCCCGAAGCAACCGAAGCTGCGTTTCAAGACGGCTGGTACCATACCGGCGACCTGGGCAGTCAAGACGACAAAGGTCGGCTCTACCTGAAAGGCCGCAAGAAAAACCTGATCGTGCTGGCCAACGGCCTCAATGTCTACCCGGAGGATATCGAAAATGTGCTCTTAACCAATCCTGCCGTCAAGGACACTGTGGTGATCGGCTTGATGGAAGGCGAGGGAGGACCAAATGTGCATGGCATCCTCTTGATGGATGACCCCAGCCAGGCGAAAGCCGCTATCCAGCAGGCCAACAAACAGCTTGCCTCACATCAGCAAGTGCGCGGCTACACCATCTGGCCCGAGGCGGACTTCCCACGCACGCACACCCTGAAAGTGAAAAGGCCAGAGGTGCTTGAGAAGTTTCAGACCATACGAAGTCAGGAGAAGTAGCTTGCTCTACCTGGTCGCGACGCCCATTGGGAATCTGAACGATATAACGCTGCGTGCCCTCACGACCTTGCGTGAGGTGGATTACGTCGCCAGCGAAGATACGCGTAAAACGGGCCTGTTGCTCAAACACTTCGATATTTCCAAACCACAGCTTGCCTTCCATGAACACAACGAAGAGCGAGCGGGCCAGCACATCGAGGAGTTGTTGAAGCAGGGAAAATCCGTCGCGCTGGTCACGAACGCCGGCACCCCTGGCATCTCTGACCCTGGCTACACATTGGTGCGCCGTGCCATTGCCGCAGATATCCAGTTGACAATGATTCCAGGCCCCACAGCTTTCGTCATGGCGCTGGTACTCTCAGGCCTGCCGGTCCACAGCTTCACCTTTCGCGGCTTCCCCCCACGCAAGTCCGGCCCGCGCCGCCGTTTCATGGAAGTCGACAAGGACATGCCCCACACTCTCATTTACTACGAAAGCCCCTACCGCCTTGAAGCATTTCTCAGGGATGCCCTGGAGGTTTTTGGGGATAGGGAAGCCGCGCTTGCCAATGACCTCACGAAGATGTTTGAACATGTAGAGCGCGGAACGATCTCGTCACTTTTGGAATGGGTAGAGCAGCAGTCGAAGCTCAAAGGGGAGTTTATTATTGTAATAGCGGGGGTGGGAAAGCGGGAGATGGTAAATGGACAGTGAAGAACGCGCGTTCTTCACTGTCCATTTACCATCCTAAATCCCCATGACCTCCACCAACTCCTTCACCGCGTCAGCCGACTTTTGGAGCATCGCGCGTTCGTTCTCGCTAAGTTCGATCTCCACAATCTGCTCGACGCCGTTTGCGCCGAGTTTGGCGGGGACGCCGACGAAGAGGCCATTGATACCGTATTCGCCTTGCAGGTAGACGGCGCAGGGCATAATCATCTTCTTGTCGAGCAGGATGGAATCGACCATTTGCAGGACGGAGGCCGAGGGCGCGAAGTATGCGCTGCCGGTACCCAGCAGTTTGACGATCTCAGCGCCCCCGTCGCGGGTGCGCTGCACAATCTGTTCGATACGCTCGGCTGGCATCAGTTGCGAAATGGGGACACCGGCTACAGTACACATGCGGGCAAGCGGAACCATGGTATCGCCGTGTCCGCCGAGAACATAGGCCTGCACATCGCGTACCGAGACGCCCAGTTCTTGCGCGATAAAGGTGCGGAAGCGCGCGGTATCCAGCACACCCGCCATACCGACCACGCGGTTGCGTGGGAAACCACTCAGGTGTAGGGCAAGTTGTGCCATCGCGTCCAGGGGGTTTGTTACCATAATGAGAATGGAGTTCGGTGAATACCGGACAACTTCCTGCGTCACCTGCGTAACAATTTCCTGGTTCTTCTTCACAAGGTCGTCACGTGACATGCCGGGTTTGCGAGGAAATCCCGAGGTAATCACGACGATATCTGAGTTAGCCGTATCGGCATAATCATTGGTACCGACCACTAGCGAGTCGTAGCCCAGCACTGGACCCGCCTGCAACATATCAAGCGCTTTTCCCTGGGGCATATTTGGGACGATGTCGTACATCACCACGTCGGCATAGTCGCGTTCAACAAGGCGCTGTACCAGCGTGCTGCCAACAAAGCCTGCCCCGACCACAGTGATTTTACTTCTCATGACGCTGTCCTTTCCGTTAAAAAATAGAGTCGATCTAAAGCTATTGTATGCCGCAGCACAGCAAAATGGCAACGTGGCCTATCTTCACAGGTATGTACACAACATATCCACATATTCTTGACGGAATATATATACATTGCTTATTGGCAAACTAATATGTTAAACTCTAGTATGTCTTATGATGATCCTCTTTTTTCGCTCGCTTACCGGCTTATTATACGGCCAAAAATGAGCGGGCGTTCTTAATCGTCGTTCGTGCGTTTCTTATCGCTGGTATCATCTACCACAAAGGAGGCGTTCTCACATGGCGGAAACCAACCTTTCCCAGCAAGAACAGGACGAGGCATTACTGCAAAAGTTTGGCTACAAGCAGGAGCTGCGGCGCACGCTGGGCTTCCTCTCCAACTTCGCGGTAGCTTTCTCCTACATCTCTGTCTCGACCGGCACGTTTTCTCTGTTTTATCTTGGTATCCTGGCAGGTGGACCCGCATTTTTCTGGACATGGTTCATTGTTGCAATTGGACAGTTCATCGTCGCGCTGAACTTCGCTGAACTCGCATCTCATTTCCCGATTGCAGGTTCGATCTACCAGTGGAGCAAGCGGCTCTCAGGTCACACCCTGGGCTGGTTTACCGGCTGGATTTACTTCTTCGCAGGTATCCTGACTATCACAGGGGTCGCATTTACCATTCCTATTCCGTTACTTGGGATCTTT
>VBFM01000165.1:7196-11128 GCA_005882595.1 Chloroflexota bacterium | reverse complement strand
ACACCTCAACCTGCCCCCATTTCTGGTAGAGTTTGTCTTTGACACGACGCGCGCCGTAGTGAATCTGGTGTATAGCGGCACATTGGAGCGTTGCCCCGATATGCGCGTTATCCTGGCACACGCGGGCGGCACCGCCCCCTACCTTGCCCTACGCATCTCTATGGGGCAGACAATGCTCCCAGGTCTGCCCCAGGGGGCTATGAGCTACCTCAAACAATGCTACTACGATACCGCGCTCTCGGCCTCTCCCTTTGCCCTGCGTTCACTACAAGAACTGGTCGATGCCTCGCATATCCTCTTTGGCAGCGACTACCCTTTCGCACCCGACCTCCTGACAGGTTTTTCATTAAGCAGCATTGCAACCTCCGCCGGTTTTAATGAACAGGGGCGCGCGCAGGTTGAGCGAGGAAGCGCGCTCGCGCTTTTCCCCCGCTTTTCTTAGGAAGCGCGGTCAAGCGCGTCCTGGTAATATACCTGAGGTTAAGAGATAATCATCACCCTGGTTGAGATTTGATGAAGATTTGGGACATTCCTCCTATTTTTCACCCCCTTCTGCCCGAAAAATTGACGGACTGCGGTGTATTCTTGTAGACTCGGAAAATGAAGAGATAACGAAGCCAATGGGGTACTTGTTGAAAAGTGCCATAGAATCGGACAGCCCGTCCGTTATCACGAGGTAGGTTATGCGGCAATTCCATCCACTTGTGTCATTTCAGGATGAAGTTGAAGGTGCAGATGCAGATACATCCATAAAAGATACCCGATTCGAGCCAGCCCAGCAAACCATGTTCACCGGGCCACTGTTCTTCATTACGAGTCAGACTCCTCAGGTCACTACTGAAGAACTTACAGCCGTTGCTGACCAATTTTCCCAATCCTCCCAAGAGCCAGGCACACTTTCGCTCATATCGGCACTCCAATCGACTATGGGTACCACTACCAACGAGCGTATAGTGGTGATTCCAGCCGAGAAGAAACGCAAGAAAGCAGCGGAAACGCATATACCCGCCAGGCGTATCATGAGTACGCGCTTGCGTCATGGCATTGTATTGAGTGTCGTCTTATTCGTGCTGGTATCGACGTTGATCTCGCTTTCTCCACTTGCAACTGGGCAGAGTGGTTTCCAGGTCTTAGCCGCTTTTGGGAACAGGATCATCCAACAACCCTTCAACTGGCAGATTCAATCACACGACGCGCCTGCCTCACAGCAGCCTGTTACACAGCAGAATAACCCTGGCCCTCCGCCGATAACGTTACCAAAAAGCCAGTATATCGCTATTGCTCAGCAGGATGCCAGCGCCGCCGGTATCTCACCTGATTATTTCGTCCGGCAGATCAACCAGGAGAGTGGCTTCAACCCAAAAGCTGTTTCTCCGGCAGGGGCTGTAGGTATCGCGCAATTTCTGCCAGGGACCGCCGCCGGTCTTGGCGTCAATCCCTGGGATCCTATACAGGCACTGCGCGGAGCGGCCCAGCTGATGGCCAGTTATGCCAGAAATTATGGCGGGGATTACGCAAAGGCCCTGGCGGCCTATAATGGAGGCAGCGGTACCGTACAATATGCCGTGAATGCCTGTGGAGCCGCCAACTGGATGAATTGCCTGCCGTATGAGACCCGCCACTATATTTATGTCATTATGGGGATATAGCATCTAGCTTGACATTTTCTCTGCTCGCAACATACAATTTGGTATCTTCATAGAAGTGTAAAGCTAGCAGGAATGTCCTTCAAGCAAGGAGCTATATCCAGATGACCACTACCGCCTTACAGAGCGAAGAGGCTCTGCTAAGCCGCATCCGTAAGCAGCAACTCATCGAGTCCATCGATCACATGAGTCCCATCTATCTGGAAGGGATGAAGCGCATTCTGACCGTGTCGGCGGATACCGAACTCATCAGCGCGCCCGCGTATTATCATGCTGCCGTGTATGCTCCCAATTTGAATAATTTTGGCTCAGCGATCTCGATTATTCAGGATGAGCTGGGACACGCGCATATTGCGTATCGTTTGCTGCGGGACCTGGGTGTAGACACAGAAACCTTGATCTTTGAGCGCGAGCCGCGCAACTTTAAGTACCCCTATGCCTTTGATGTTCCCCTGGATAGCTGGGTAGAACTGATCGTCGCCAATGCCTTCTATGACCGGGCGGGGTACACGCTGCTCGGCGATGTCTATCAGAGCACCACCTTTGGCCCCTGGAAACGCGCTCTCGTCAAGGTAGATAAAGAAGAAACCTTTCACCTGCGGCACGGCGAACAGGGTATGCGCAAACTGAACCAGGATAATAGCGGTCACGAAGCCCTGCAAAAGGCCGTGGACTGGATGTTCCTGCTGACCGTCGAGTGGTTTGGCCTGCCGGATGATCTGAAAAAGCACGGCGAGCAGCTCGAATACGGCTTCAAAGGACATAGCAACGACGAACTGCGCCAGATATGGATGTCTACCGCAGTACCCTTGTGCGAGGAACTGCACCTCAAAGTTCCGGCGCACTACGATGAAGCACAGCAAAAATATGTGATCGACTGCCCATTCCCCGCGCATTTCGATGCCAAAGCCAAACACTGGCTGCTCGAAGATGGCGCTTGCACATGGGATGACGTAATGAAACGCTGGAAGGCGCGCGGCCCTGCCAACGAAGAGTTCGTCGGCATGCTGCAGCGTGGCAAGAAAGAGATGCTGCGTTTGTTGGAGCAGGGCTCCACTATTCCTTCCGCCAACGCTTGAGCATATAGCAGCACTAGAGCGAATTCTGGCCGCTCGTGGTCTTATCCAGAAGCGCATGCTTGCCTCAGAACCTTTCTGAGAGGAAAACAATCACTTCGAACAACACTTGTCTTTTTGGCTTCTCGTGACTCCTGCCATTGCGGTGTAACCTTCTTCGTATTAATAAATGGATGCCCAGGATATACCGTGTTCAAGCGTAGTCTGGTTGGTATCCGTATTTCCCGACGGTGTGGGGTGTACCGTCCTGGTACTTGCGTTGTCTCCTTGTTAGTCGGCAATCGAATGTATCGTGTTCGATGGGCCTGATACATGTATTGTTTTCAAAGGAGGTATTTCTATGCATGCGCGTCTGTCCTTTCTGCGACCGCGATTACTGGTGGTTATTGTAGCTCTCGCATTGTTACTGTTAGCACTGCCAGCAGCTTTTGCGCGAGCGAGTAGCGGCTCGCAAGGTTTCTATCAGCAGACGAACCTGGTTTCGGACATTGCTGGTGTTGCCAAATTTACCGACTCCAATCTTGTCAATCCCTGGGGCCTCTCGCACAGTCCAACCAGCCCCTGGTGGATTTCTGACAACGGCGCCGGTGTATCAACACTCTATAAGGGTGACGGGACAGCAGTTCCACTGGTAGTCACTATTCCGCCCCCTGCAGGTAGCCCGGCTGGCACAACTGCGGCGCCAACCGGCAACATCTTCAATGCCGTGAACAGTACAAACCCGGATGATTTCGTTGTCTCGAAAGGCGGCAAGTCCGGTCCAAGCCTATTCATCTTTGCCACCGAAGATGGCACGATCTCTGGCTGGAATCCCAACGTCAAGCCGACCAATGCTATCCTCGCCGTGGATCGCTCGACTGTTGGGGCCGGAGCCGTCTACAAGGGGCTTACCTTTGGACGGAGCAACGGGAGCGACTTCATCTACGCCACGAATTTCCGCTTTGGAAGCGTTGAGCAGTTCGATGCCAATTTCCACCTTGTCCGTTCCTTCACCGATAAGAAGCTAGCAAACACATGCCCGCTTCCCAACCAGTGTTATGCGCCATTTGGCATTCAGAATATTGGGGGGAAACTCTTCGTCACCTTTGCTTTACAGGATGCTGCCCATCATGACGATGCGAGCGGCGCGGGTCATGGCTTTGTGGATGTCTTCGATACAAATGGAAATTTGCTCCAACGTCTCATCTCACATGGCCATCTCAATTCACCC
>VBFM01000165.1:4195-7150 GCA_005882595.1 Chloroflexota bacterium | reverse complement strand
TAGTCGGCGACTTCGGCGATGGGCTTATCAACGCCTATGATCCGAATTCGGGCGCATTCCTCGGCCAGTTGACGAACAAGAGGGGCGCTGCCATCGTGATTGATGGCTTGTGGGGCCTGGCCTTCGGCAATGGAGCTTCCGCCGGTGAAACCGATGAACTCTTCTTCACCGCTGGCATCGGCGGTGAGGCGCATGGCCTCTTCGGGAAGATTCAGAGCGAAAACTGATCGATGTACCTCACCGCCTTCTCTGGTGCCCAGATTACCATTGAGGACGATCATAGCCACCCCTCTTATTCAATCCATCTGAGAGGCCAGGAACTCGGTAGTGATCACTACCGAGTTCTTTTTGGTTTCGGGACATGCGGTCTGCTAAAATGGGACTGACGAATGCGAACTCTCGATTAGTGTGGGCACTGTATAGGGCGCTTGAGGACGTGTTAACCCACCAGGATAAGCAAGTAATGATATACTATTGTGTCAATCGTGACAGTCTGACAAAAGGAAAACCGCTATGCATTGCCTGGAGCAGGATGTATGACCACCTCCTACCCATCATCGCGCACACATACAATTGACGATTCGACCTGCCCGTCATTGTGGGATGCCCTGCGCGACGTGACCGACCCCGAAATCCCCATCAGCGTAGTGGATATGGGCCTCATCGTTGATCTGTCTCTAAGCGATGGCATCGTTTCCGTCAAGCTCACCTTTACGGCGATGGGGTGCCCCGCTATGGAGTTCATTATGGACGATATTCGGGAGCGCTTGCTGCAAGAACGGGGAGTGCAGGAGGTGAGTATTGAGATTGTCTGGGACCCTGTCTGGACAAAGGCGCGGCTCAGCGAGGAGGGCATTGATATAATGCGTACCTGGGGGGTATCAACATGAGCAATACAACACATACAACTTCAGACACAGAACATCCTGCGCCCACGCGACGACAGGCGCTCAACGAGAATCGCGTGTGGCATGTGTATGCGCGTCGTAAATACGAGGAGCCGCTTCACGAGATTGGTAACGTAATGGCCGACGACGTGGAACTGGCAAAGGTGTACGCGCGCAGTATCTACGACGAGTTTAGCTGGGTCGAGATGGTGCTGATCCCGCGTGATTGCATCGTGACGGTTATCGCATCGTGAATGAAGGTAGGAACAGGTAAGTTATGCCAGGTACATATATAGACCACGCGGCGTTATTCGGCGTACTCTCGTCGCTGGCTGATAACAAACAGGCCATCGGGCGGCGTTATGCCTACTGGTGTAATGGCGCGCCCGCCCTGGAAGCCGCCGTTGCCGCCGCGGCCATGACGCAGGATGAGCTTGGACACGCGCGCACCCTCTATCCCCTGCTCGAGGACTTTACTCAGGGCCAGGCCGATCTCAGCCAGGTTGAGCCGATGACGCGCACCCTGCACTATCACCTCGCCTATCTTGATCACGACTTCCAGGGCTGGTCAGATTTCGTCGCCACCAATTTTCTACTGGATACCGCCCTCACCACGTTCTTTGAGTCCGCGCAAAACTCAAGCTACGAACCACTACGCGCCCGCTCGCGCAAGATCGTGCACGAGGAGCGCATCCATCTCATGCATGCCGAAGGCTGGGTGCGCAGGCTGGCAAAGGCCGGAGGAGCGGTGCGCGCAACCCTCATCGCCTCGCTGCAGCGCCTGTGGGATGAGACCCTCTGCTGGTTTGGCCCCAACGATGATCCCACTATGCAGCAACTTTACCAGGAAGGGATCATCGATGCCACGCCTGGTGAATTGCGCAGTCGCTACCTGCAAAAGACCATGCCGACATTGAACGAACTGGAAATTGATGTTCCGGTGGCGTTTGATGCGGCGACGAAGCGTTGGGGACCGAGCCAGCCGCTGGATTGGGATAAATGGGATGCTGTTGGGCGGCGGGGTGGGTAATGGATAAACGCTATGCGATATAATACAGACGAACCACAATCAAATACCAGGGTGCGCTGCCCATTTTGTGGCTCAACCGATACTGAACCCTTAGCCTTGTTCGGTCAGCAATTGCTGACGGTACAAATGTATTGTAATACCTGTCATACGCCGTTTGAATGCATCAAAGATGATGACATTCTAGACGAATTTGCTCGACGAAAGGAAGACCAGGCATGACGACCACAACAGAGCGAACATTGGTAAACTATACGGTAACGGATGGCGTCGCTGTCATTGAATTAACCAACCTGCCCGCCAATACTTACAGCCATGATATGATGCGCCAGCTGGACCAGGCTATTTTGCAGGCGCGTTTCGATGAAAACGTCCATGTACTGCTCATGCGCGGCGCGGGTGAAAAGTTCTTCTGCGCAGGCGCGGATATCGCCATGCTGAACGAGGTCACACCCACCTTCAAATACTACTTCTGCCTGCATGCCAATGAAACCTTAACCCGCCTTGAGCAGACACCCAAACTGGTGATCGCTGCCCTCAATGGCCATACCGTTGGCGGCGGCCTGGAGATCGCACTGGCCTGCGATATTCGTATCGCACGCCACAATGCCGGTCGGGTCGGTCTGCCGGAAATCAATCTGGGCGTCCTTCCCGGAACAGGCGGCACCCAGCGTTTGGCGCGCGCGCTGCCCAAAAATAAAGCCATCGAGCTGATGACCGAGGGCAAGCTGATCAGCTTTGAAGAGGCGCTCGATCTCGGCCTCATCAACTACATCTACGAATCAGAGAATTACTGGGATGAGGTCATGAACTACGCCAGATCGTTCTGCCCACCCAACAAAGCCTCCAAGACCGTGGGGCGCATCAAACGTTCCGTGCAGTCCGGCGCCGAAGTTGCCTTGTCCGAGGCCCTGGCCATTGAACGCGAATTGCAACAGCTCTGCTTCCAGAGTGAGGATGCGAAGGAGGGGCTTGCTGCCTATGCGGAAAAGAGGAAAGGTAATTTCGCTGGGCGGTAAACTGATTGTTCGTTGACAGTGA
>VBFM01000165.1:0-4038 GCA_005882595.1 Chloroflexota bacterium | reverse complement strand
CTAATATTCGAGAGGCTATCAAGCTTTATCTTGCACCAGTGGAGGATGATTGGATAACAGATGAGCATGCGGCGGTGCAGGAGATTGAACTGTGAGCAAGGTACCAAGTCTATCTTATGTTCTGATTGTTAGAGCTTTACAGCGGGATGGCTGGGTTGTTGTTCGCCAGGAGGGTAGCCATATCCGACTCCAAAAACATTTAAGTGATAGTGTACTCAAGATCACTGTTCCAGCTCACCGCCCTGTCCATCGCGCAACCCTGGCTCACATTTTAAAGCAAGCCCATCTTAGCTTAGATAATTTTCTAGAGCTATTGTAATAATGTCTTTATATGAGTGATAAAGATGTCTCATATCCGTATTCGCCACCAAAACGACATTCTCTGGCTGATCCTTGATCGACCACCGCTCAATATTCTCTCGATAGAGATGCTCGATCAATTGACTGCTGCCATGCGCGAGGCCATCATACACCATCCCCGCTTAATTGTGATGATGGGCGCGGGCGAACGGGCATTCAGCGCGGGCGTCGATGTCCGCGATCATCTGGAGGGACGTGAAAAAGAGATGTTGCGCGCAGTGTATGATAATTGTGCCGCATTTGAGGCGGTGCGCGCGCAGCACATTCCCACCGCCGCGCTGGTCAAAGGTCACGCCCTCGGCGGGGGGTGCGAACTGGCCGCGCTCTGCGATACCGTCATTGCGCATGAAGATGCCACCTTTGGCTTGCCGGAGGTGAACCTGGGCGTCTTTCCACCGGTTGCCGCCGCCTATTTCCCCACCCTCATCGGCTATAACGCTGCCATGCGCTTGATGCTCACAGGTGAAACGATCGATGCGCGTGAGGCATTCCGTATAGGACTGGCCCACCAGGTACTTTCAGCCCGCCGTTTTCTTCCCTGGCGTCGTAGCATTTTTTTCTTCGCGAGGCTTGTGTGTAATGCAGGCACATTAGCATGCTCATCGATACAAGAGATACCCCGCGAGACCTGCCAGAGCTAAAATGATCAGAAGGTTCACCTTGCGACTCCATGCCAGCCCAAAGGCGCCTGCGGCTATCAGCAGTCCTTTCCAGTCTACTCCAGGTTGGTGCAGAATCGTCCAGACAACGGTGAGCAAGAGACCGACAACGGCAAGTGAGACACCATGCATAGCTCCCTGCACCCAGGTTCGTTCTTCGATGCGTGAGTAACCGGCAGAGACGAAGAGCACCAGGAGCGCCGGAATAGTGATCGCAATCAATGCAAGCAATGCGCCAACATAGCCATAGGTGAGATAACCCATACTGATAACCCATAATCCATTCGGGCCTGGGCTGATCTGCCCGATAGCAATGGATTGACCGAAGTCGGCTTCGTTGGCCCATCCATTGGCAATCAAATCCTGGTGCAGGCTAGGTAAATTGCTGAAACCGCCAGTTGAGAAGAGCGAGGCTTTCAGGAACAAGAGAAAGTAGATGAATGGATTGATCATGGTTGTTTCCCCTCTCCTTCTTCAAGAAGAGGAGCAGGAGGTTTTGGTGAAAAGAAGATCGCGCCGAGAAAAATTGCGCCGAGAATTACAATGATCACCGAGAGCTTCAAAAGAATAACGGCAAGCGCACAGGCAATAATGAGTACACTACTTGCCAGCAAATAGAGAACTCCTATTTTAGAGCCTTTACGAACGAGAGGGAGCGCAAAATTAAGTCCGACGAGCAGCATGATTCCACCTGTCGCCGGAACCATACCGCGCAGTATTGCCTGTATGGCAGGCAGGTTCTCGACAATTTTGAAGCCAGCCGTAAGCAGGCAGGTGATTAGCGCGCTGGGGAGAAGTAATCCGGCCAGGGAAATGGCTATTCCCCAGGCGCCGCCCAGTTTGCGCCCGATTAACACCGTCAAGGCTACGAGGTTGATGCCAGGGGTCAGAATACATAAATTCCAGAGGTGCGCAAACTCTTCCATTGTTAGCCATTTATGCTTCTCAATAAATGCACGCTGTATCAAGAATGTTGTTGATGCTCCACCCCCAAAGGATTGCAGCCCGACGCTCGCCCAGATGCGAAAAAGCAGCCATTTGCTGGGTCTGGGGTCTTGTAGTTTCATTGAAAGTAGCTCCTGAAGAAAGAAAGAGGGCAGCTGGTTTTTCTATGCCCCTGTTTTTCACCCCTTTAGTATATACCTTTTTTAGTGGTTCATGTGCTTCACCTTGACATTTCCCCGTCCATCTAATACAACTACATACGGAGTGCTTTCACGTATCGCCTCTTTCTTGCTTTACAGTGCGCCAGCAAGGAATAAGACGATACCACAGAATAACTTACAACACGTATTTCAGTAAGGAGATTTGTTATGGCTTTTGAAGTTCCACCACTTCCGTATGACTACAATGCGTTGGAGCCGTACATTGACACGCAGACGATGCAACTCCATCATGACAAGCACCATGCCGCGTATGTCAACAACCTGAACGCTGCTTTGCAGAGTCACACCGAATTTGCCTCCCGCACAGCTGAGGACCTGATACGGCATATCAATGATGTGCCGGAGAGCATCCGCACGGCTGTGCGTAACAACGGTGGTGGTCATGTCAATCACAGCATGTTCTGGCAGATTATGAAGCCCAATGGCGGTGGCCAGCCCGGCGGCGAACTGGGCAGTGCAATCGACCAGACCTTTGGCTCATTCGACCAGTTCAAGGCTGCATTCAACGATGCCGGTGTCAAGCGCTTCGGCTCAGGCTGGGCATGGCTGGTGCTTGATGCGAGCGGTAAACTCTCGGTCATCTCCAGCGCTAACCAGGACAGCCCCTTGATGGATGGCTTGTATCCGGTCATGGGCAACGATGTCTGGGAGCATGCCTACTATCTCAAATATCAGAACCGCCGCCCCGACTACCTCGCCGCATGGTGGAACGTGGTCAACTGGGATGAGGTGGCCCGCCGCTACCAGCAAGGCCGCAGCGGTCGCTAATCAGCCTGCCAATGAAAACAGATAGTTTAGCGCAAATCTGGCTGTGCTAGGCAAGATGGCAGCGCGATGCATGACGACCGCGAGGGTCGCCACTACTATATACGCGATACATATATAGTAGTGGCGACCCTCGCGGTCGTCATGACAACGTGGTGATCATGCCCAACGCGGTCGTTATGTCCGTCCCGTTAATCTTCTAATATGCCTCTATCTACTCATTCAAACTTTTCTCCCCAATGCTGCCGGCGCTCCCACTCGCGACTGTTAATTCCATCGGTGCTATCAGCACCACGACGCACGGCTATCAGATCAAGTAGAATAAGCATCAATATAAAAACCAGTATAGCTATCATGATATACTCCTTATTTTGCTAATACCGGCAACTCACTCCGGCGTTGCCGTTTTTCATTTCCTTGACTTTTATTATACACGCATAGTATGTTATAATGAATAGAAAAGCGAAGGTGTTACCCAAATTTTATTAAAAAGTAAAGGTAAAAAAGCAAGATGGCTTTGGATATTGAAAAATTGCTCGACGAGACGGGATGGCATATCCTGCAAGCGCTACAGGAGAATGCGCGTCTCTCTTTCAGTGAGCTTGGACAACGCGTTGGATTGTCTTCTCCTGCTGTGGCGGAGCGTGTGCGCAGGATGGAGGATGCCGGTATCATTAAGGGTTATCGCGCCGAGATCAATACGGCAAAGATCGGCTATCCCATCACCGCCATTATTCGTATGAACACGCCAGGGGAAAGATGTACGCGCTTTAGCGCTTTTACCCAGGAGATGCCGGAAGTGCTTGAATGTTACCGGGTGACAGGCAGCGATAGTCTGGTCATGAAGGTAATGGCCTCTTCCGTCGGACACCTGGAAGCGATCATCGACCGCTTATCCGCGCATGGCGAGCTTAACACCTCGATAGTGCTATCTACACCCGTCACCAGACGTGTGATTGTACCCATATCCGACCCCGACATTCAGGTAAGCATGGAGGAGATTGCATAATTCCGCGATAAGAGGTAGAGTCAGGCATTGCCAAAGAGTAGCCCGGCGACAATCACCAGGGAGCCGCCGCCAACCACCT
>VBFM01000164.1:0-8925 GCA_005882595.1 Chloroflexota bacterium | reverse complement strand
CCGCTTGCTGAACCAGGGCGACGGCCTGGCAAAAACTCAAGCGGTCAGGATCCAGCTGGCCCTGGGTAGCGGCGCGGTGCAGCAAAAAGCGCAGCCCGTAGTGCAGCAGCAGCATGCCATAGAACTCCTGCAACACGGTTTGCGGACGACGACTGCGCAAGGGTTGCTGGGCCAAACGCAGATGGTTTTTGTGCTCATCGATGCTCAACTCCACCTCCCAGCGTTCATGATACAGCTCGATCAAAGTCTTGGCGGGAGCCTGCTTGGGATCGAGCCAAGTGGTGACCAAGCGCCGCAGCTCGCCATGGCAAGGCAAGCCAGGGGCATAGATGCGGTAGGTGATCACGCGCAAGAGCAGGGGCTTGTGCAAGCCGTGCGAGGCTTGCGGAGACAGCCAGGCCAGATAGCTGCCATCGGAAAGCCGCGTACACGGGTGCGTCAAGACATGGCTCTCCAAACCTGCCACGACGTGAGCCCCTTTTTGGCGCATGGCTTGGATCAGTGGCCCGGCAAACAGTCCGCGATCCAGCAGCACCAGCATCTGGGCGGTGATCGAGCGCAGCAACAGGGGGGCCAAGCGGGCTTCAGCCACCCGACAGGGAGCAGCTACCGCATCAAAAATGGCATGGGTGGCGCACTCCAGCAAGTACAGGGCGCGCAGTTGCGGAAAGGGACTCTGCGTGGGGCCAGAGTTGATGCGGCCAAAGTAGTTGGCGTTGTGCTGGTCATCGGCCACATCCTCGCAGGTGCCATCGATGGCCACCACTCGTCGGCCCCGGTAGAAGGCTCCTTTGGTACTCGGGGTGGCCAACGGATGACAACAGCGGCGAAACAACTGCCGCAGCACGGTTACGCCCAATTGCTGCCGCCGTTGGCAAATCGCTCCCTCGGTCGCCACTGCCTCGTTGGGGTCGGGCCACAGGAAGCGTGCGCCACTGGCCAGGCGGCGCAAGACTCCCCCTATCGTCAAGCGCGGAAAGAGGGTCAAGGCGATCACCAGGTACACGATGGCCACCATACTCAGGGCTTTCTCGCGCTTCTCCCAGGCATGGCAGTCGCTGAGTACCTGCTCGACGGTTTCCCGCGGGTAGACTTCTTGCAACACTTCCAAGTTCACTTGATGACACAACTTGTCATCCTGAGCTATCTGTCGTACGCTAAAGGGCATCAGGAGGCTCCTTTCATTTGGCATCGGACATCTCTACTCACAATAGTATGCCATATCTGGACCTCCTTTTCTTATCTAAATGGTATTGTACCCTTGCGGTCGCCCTGGAAGTTCTCGCTGCTTGCAGTCGCCCTGGTTTACTGGTCGCCCTTATTGATAACCCCATCCTCCATCCATACTGGCTCAAACACCACCCACTGCTCAGGATGCGCCTCGATAAACCCCTCCATCATCGCGATCACCCTATCCATCAACATATCACTATCGACGCGCTGTTCCTCCGTAAGCGCGAGCGAGATAGGGGTAAATCGACCCGCTATCTCCGTGCGTGATGCATGCCAGCCCAAAGCGCCGACCAGCACCGCACCCGTGCGCTGCGCCAGCGACACAGGGCCGATTGGTAGGCGCGCTAACTCGCCAAAAAACGGCCTCTCCACGCTTTCACCCTGAACAGCGCGATCCCCCGTAATCAGCACAAGCTGATTCTTGCGCAGCGCCTGGATAATCGAGCGCATAGGCGCACTGCCACCCAGTGGAATGAAATGCACCCCCTGGCTGCTCCGTAGTTTAAGCATCAGTTCAAGCATGCGCTCGTCCTTCAGCCGCTCTACCGGAATCGTCATCTCGTAACCCTTAATAGCAATCCATTGAGCCAGGTAATCGAACGGCCCGAAATGCGCGGAAATCAAGATAACCCCTTTTCCCAGGGCCAGCGCCGCATCCAGGTGTTCGATCCCCTCTATGCGAGGCATCAGGCGCAGGATCTCTTCTGGTTTCATGGAAGGGAGATAGAGCACTTCCAGGTAATTGCGCACACTGTTCTTAAACATCCCTCGCACAGTTCTGCGCAGTCTCTTGCGTCCGGCGCGCGTCGCCTGCATCTCCGGACCGAGTACATGCCTCATATTGATCGTCGCCTGCCGCCTCGCCTTGCCAGCGACAAGCCAGGCCACCAGGCCAATTACTTGACTGAGCGCCACCACAAAGCCACGCGGCAAGCGGGGAATAACTATCGAAGCCAGGCGAAAGACTCTATACATGCATGTCCACCGTTACGAAGGCCAGAACTGGCGAAACATATACCACTGCGTCGGCCACTCACGTACCACTTCTTCCAATGCATCAAACATGCGCTGCGTCAAGTGCTTTATCGCCACATCTTTGTCCTCGCCTTTATATTCGGAAGGAAAAATCGGCGGGAAAGCTCGTACATAAAATTCCTGGTGATGACCATACCACATATAGCCCGGCACGATGGCTGCCCCGCTTTTCAGCGCCAGAGCAGCAGGTCCACCCGGCACATACGTCTTACGCCCAAAGAAAGTCACTTCCGTCCCTTCATCCGCTGAGACCGGGCGATCAACCACAATCGCTACGACTTTATTCTGTTGCAGGACGCGCAAGATACGCCGCGCCGAGCCTTCCATCGGAATGATACCGATCCCCTTCTCCTTGCGTTGATTCTGCAAGAGCTGGTTCAGCCGGGGATCACTAAACGTCTCCGCGACCGCCGCAAGCGGGAAATGGCGCGCAAAAAACGCCCCGGCTGTATCCCAGTTGCCAAAGTGCCCGCTGGCAATCATCACCCCATGCCCTGCCGACAGCCCATGCTTTATATGCGCATCCCAGCTCTCTGCCCCTTGACTCAGATCGCGCGCGCGCCGCACAATCCCCTCAACATCAAGGTACGGAAAATGCATAATATCGGCGGCAAGGCGCCCATAGTTCTTCCACGAAGCAAATGCCAGCCGCTTAACATACCGATCATGCGCGGCGCGACCGGTCACCTGGGCCATATTGAGTTGCGTCACCTTGCGCTTCGCCTCCCACGCCAGATAGCTGGCAGAACCAACCGTAAATCCCAGGGTGTGTCTCGCCCCCCGTGGCGTCCACTTCGCCAAAACATTTCCGGCCCGCGCCAGTTGAAACACCGATAACACTCTATCCTATCCTCTCGAACTCTTCTCTAATCAAGGCAAGCACTTCATTGTAGCACATCAACGTGACCAGGGCGGGGGCAAGCCCGGCCCGTACCCTAGACGAAGCGTACTACGTGACCAGGGCGGAGGCAAGCCCAGCCCGTACCCTAGACGAAGCGCATCCCCACCCGTCTAGGGTACGGGCTGGGCTTGCCCCCGCCCTGGTAGCTCGTCAGCGCCTTAGCCCGTGCAAAAATGAACCTCGCCCTTGTAACCATCCCATCCCGCCCTGGTAGAGAAGCCACGAACATGATACAATCACTACAAATCCCAGGGAAGGAGCTTAATATGGAAACAGAGCCTGGCCAACCCCTCGTAATCCTCAACCCCGCCGCCAACCGTGGAAACATGCACAAACATCGCGCCCTCGTGCGCAGCCGTGCAGAACAAGCAAAGGCCCAATACCTCGAAACCAGGCTGCAGGGAGAAGCGAAAGAGCGCGCCATGCAGGCTGCCCGCGAAAATCGTCCCGTAATCATCGTAGGCGGTGACGGCTCCGTTCACGAAGTCGTCAATGGCATCCTGGCCTCCGGCAACCGCGTCCCCCTGGGAATCGTCGCCGCCGGCTCCGGCAATGACTTCGCCTGGAACACACTCAAACTCCCGCACGACCCTGCGGAGGCAATCGAGCGCGCATTCGCCGGGCAGCTCATCGACGTGGACGCCGGTATCGTCAACGAACGCTACTTCGTCAATTCCCTCGGTATCGGCCTTGATGCCGATATCGCGGTCGCGGCGACCATGCTGAAAAAATATCCATTCATGAGTGGAGCGCGGCTCTACTACGCCGCAACCCTCAAGCAACTATTGTTTGGCTACCACCGCTGCCCCTGGCTCTCCCTCGACCTGGTAGGCGGTCAACATCCCGCGTAAAATCCACGGAAGAGCGCTGCGTCTTGATGGCGATCACCAATGGCCCGACCTACGGCGCCGGTTTCCGCATCAATCCGCGCGCCGATCACACCGATGGGCTCTTCGACATCTGCACCATCACCTACACTCCCCTCATGCGCGCACTAAAGCTCTTACCAATCGTGAAGAGAGGTGAACATGAAGACCTGCCTGAGGTGAGGTTTTATCGCGCGAAATCGATCAATATTACGAGCCGCAACCCCGTGAATATTCACATGGACGGCGAAACCACCTGCGCGGCCAGTTATAAAGCCGAGATTATGCCCGGCGCCTTATCGGTGAGAGTGTAAAGCATGCTCTATACAATTTTACGTATATTCTTTCACGGCTTCTCTCGTCTTATTTGTCGCTATCGCGTCACCGGCCTGGAACATGTGCCAGCAACCGGCCCATTATTGATTGTCGCCAATCATCTCAGCTGGTACGATCCCATGCTCCTGGGAGTAGTGCTGCCCAGGCGCGTCTATTTTTTCACCAAAAGCGAAATATTTCGCTGGCCACTGGCTGGCAAAGTCGTCGAGTGGACGGGACAGATACCCGTGCGCCGGGGTGAAAGCGATCGCGCCGCCCTCGAAAAAGCCCTCGCCTGCTTGCGCGACAGAAAAGCCTTGATGATCTTTCCCGAAGGCACAGTAGAGCGGCAGGAAAAAATGATCCCTGCTCAAGCAGGCGCCGCCATGCTAGCGATGCGTACCGGCGTTACCGTGCTTCCCATCGCCCACGTCGGCACCCGCCGCATTCTGCGCACCTTCCGCAGCATGTGGTTCCCCCGCGTCACCATCCAGATCGGTGAACCATTCACCCCGGACATGCCCGCCAATCTACCGCGCAAAGCCGCTTTACAACACATCACAGAAGAGATTATGTTTCATATAGCCGAGATACTCCCAGTCGAACATCGCGGCGTCTACGCGCACCTGGAGGGACTACCACCGTAAATAATTCTGTAATTCCAAATTTCCTATTCTCCCATCCTATGAAACGATGGGTGTTCATCTGTAGGGGTGGGAGCGGTGTTGAAGAGAGGTGGGGACGCTTGCGTCGCCCGTTGTAGCTGAAAGGATAACCTCTATGGCTTCTCGCATTCGTACTAGTGCAGTCGCAATCTTCTGCGCATTCATCGTCTATAGCGCTGCCTGGCTTGCGGTACGCTTCGTGCGCGACCCGCTTCCCGCCTGGGATAGCGCAGTGCAGCGACATCCCGAAATCAATACAGCGCTGACTTCGCTAGATAGCGCGGGAATCATCGCTTTACTAGCTATAGTAATTGGGGGAGTACCGATTCTCTATGTAGTCCTGCGCAATGCCTTACGGGACCGGCGCTGGAAACTCCTCGGCCTGCTCGCCATCCCTCTGCTAGCTCTCGCAGTTCTCGTAATCTACTCGCTGCTCGCAGTCGGGACATCGACGCAGCGAAATCCTCAAGGCACATCGGCTGCGCCATTCACAACCCTGGCACTGGTCTTGCAAATCGGTTTTTTCTTGCTACTCCTGGCGGCCATCATGGGCAGCACAACAGCAGTTGCCCTTGCAGTCAAGCGAAGCCATTTTAGCGACCGCCTCTTGCGCTTTACCCTGATTCCAGCCGCGATCGTAGCGCTGGGCATTGTAGCAGGACTGATAACGACAATCATCCTGAGCATACTCATCATTACAGAAGCCCCACAACTTCAAGGTTCACCAGGAAATCTGGAGATCGTCATGTCGTTTATGACAGTGGCAGCCGTGATAGCCATCACAGCCCTCTTGCGAGGCATGCGCCCTCCTCGCCAGCAAACCGAGTAACTACAACAAGCTTCTCATTGCACCAAAAATGCCGAGGGACACAGCCCTGCCAGAGCGCATTGAGCGCACAGCGGCTTGCGCGCAGTGCAAATAGCGCGCCCGTGATAGATTAGCATATGTGATAAGTCAAGCCAATCCTTCTGTGGAACAATACGCATCAAATCCTGCTCGACTTTCACCGGATCCTCACTGCTAGTCCAGCCAAGACGCCGCGCCAGCCGGCCAATATGCGTATCCACCACAAAACCCACGACAATCCCAAAAGCGTTACCCAGCACCACATTAGCAGTTTTGCGCGCCACCCCAGGCAGCGTCAAAAGCTCTTCCATCGTGCGTGGCACCTCGCCACCATAGGCAGTAATAATACGCTGGCTGGCCGCGCGCACATTCTTCGCCTTATTGCGATAAAAACCCGTTGACTTGATATCCTGCTCCAGCTCTTCCTGGCTCACCGTCGCGAAATCCTCCACACTCCGATACTTTTTGAAAAGATCAACCGTAACCATATTGACCCGCTCATCGGTACACTGCGCCGAAAGCTGCGTAGCAATCAACAATTCAAGCGGATTGGAGAAATTCAGCGAACACTTCGCATCAGGATAGAGCCTGCGCAACTCCTCAATAATCGCCGCAACCTGTTCAGGCGAGCCAGGAGGAGGCCCCGCATACCCCGATTGTGATTGAGATATAAGTTCCATATTCATCCCAGTCCCTCATTATTTTCAGCCATTATAACATATCCACTTTGTGAGCAGAATCACTTCTTTTTCGTGACTGAAGTAACAGCACCAGTTCAAAATACATGCTACGTTTTGGGATAGAATTTTCTACTCTTGACAGATAGTATGGAAGAGATCATAATGTGTACCGGGGAACTTGCGTTTTATTATAAACTGCTCCTTGAAAATCACTCAAGAAATTTGTTGCATGTAGGAACTTCTTTGTATACAGGCCTTCTTGAAAGTCAGCACCATCACACCAGTTGATGCATCTGCTGATTGGCTCTGGTACCTTTCCACGGCGCGGCTGCCCTTTAATGACTGATTATACCTTACTGTGAAAAAAGAAGGGGATCAGCTATGTTTTGTCTCAACTGTGGAACAGAAAATCCCCCTACGGCAAATTTCTGTAGGACCTGTGGCAAGTGGCAACAGAGAGAGTCAGGCATACCGGGAATCACATGTCACTACTGTAAACAGAACAATCCTCAAGATGCCAGTTTCTGTCGAAACTGCGGCACGCGGCTAGATAGTGGAATAAGCGTCCCATCGTCAGACCCTGCTCTGCCCCTCTGGCCAGTACCAGGACAGCTTATAGGCGAAGGTGGGCATGCGCCGGTGGTGCCGGGAACTCCACAGTTGGGCAACGTTCCATCTGTGCCGGGAACGCCATCAGCTCCCTTTAGCTCGGCCTCGGGACAGGGTGGTACTGCTTCAGGGGGTCAGGTTCCCCCTCAAGGTGGCAATGCTTCAACGTGGCACTACTCAACTCAAGGTAATACTGCCTCAGGAGGACAGGTTCCGCCTCATGCCGGCAATGCATCAACGTGGCATTATTCCACACAGGGCAATACTTCTTCAGTCGGACAATTCCCCGCTCATGGTGCCCCTTACCCGATTTCGCCACCCCGATCGCAGCATCTAGCGCGTAGCCATCAATTACGCCATAATGAGCAAAATGCATCTCCCCGCCATGTGTCGCGTCTCCGGCGTGGAGTCTCACATTTGGGGAGGTCAGCACGAGGTGTGTCGCGGCGTACAGTCCTCATAGCCCTCGGTGCTGTGGTTGCGGCGGGGTTGGGTGGAGAGCTTATTGCAAGGGCGCTTTCCTCAGACCCAGGAGGGTCTGGAGGATCTCATAGCAACTTAACGGGAGGAGGATCCCCGACCCCGACGCCGACTAGAAAAGGGCCTACACCAACCCCGACCAGCTCACGCCCTGGGAGTGCGGGCTGTCCGTCTGGTATGGCGCGCTGCGGTAACAACTGCGTGAACATAGGCTCTGATCGCAATAACTGTGGCAACTGTGGTCAGGCCTGCCCAGCAGGTCAAATGTGTGTGAGCGGCCACTGCCAACAGCAATGCCCATCCGGCCAGGTAGCCTGCAACGGAACCTGTATTAATACTCATAGCGACTCCCACAATTGTGGTTCCTGCGGCACCGCCTGTCGACCGGATCAAATCTGTGCAAATGGCAAATGCCAGTGTCCGTCAGGTCAGACCGCTTGCAACGGCGTCTGCGTCGACACCGCTACCAGTCACGACAACTGTGGCTCCTGCGGCCACGCCTGCCCAGCAGGTCAATTCTGCGCCGGCGGACAATGTCAACTGCAATGCCCGTCCGGTCAAGTAGCCTGCGGCGGAGCCTGCGTTGACACGACTTCTAATATTCAAAACTGCGGCGCCTGTGGCACTGGCTGCTCCGGAACCACGCCCGGCTGCTGTGGTGGCGCCTGCAGAGATCTGAGCAACGACACCCACAATTGCGGCGCCTGTGGCGCTGGCTGCTCCGGGACTACGCCCGGCTGCTGCGGTGGCGCCTGCCGGGATCTGAGCAATGACAACCACAACTGCGGCTTCTGTGGTGTTGCCTGTCCATCGGGTCAAACCTGCTCCGGCGGGGTCTGCCAGTGTCCCTCCGGTCAGACCAATTGCAATGGAACCTGCGTCGATACCAGTAGTGACAACAACAATTGTGGCACCTGCGGTCATGCCTGCCCATCGGGTGAAACATGCTCCGGTGGAGTCTGTATCTGTCCCTCCGGACAGACGGTCTGTAGCGGGGTTTGCGTCAACACCAGCAGTGACAACAACAACTGTGGTTCCTGTGGCAATGTCTGCCCATCGGGTCAAACCTGCTCGGGCGGGGTTTGCCAATGTCCGTCAGGTCAGACGAACTGCAGTGGAACCTGTGTCGATACCAATAGTGATAACAACAACTGTGGGAAATGCGGCAACGTCTGCCCCTCTGGTACAATCTGCTCAAACGGCCAGTGTGGCTGTCCCTCCGGTCAGACTAACTGCAATGGCACCTGCGTCGATACCAATAGCGACAACAACAACTGTGGGAAATGCGGCAATG
>VBFM01000163.1:0-4662 GCA_005882595.1 Chloroflexota bacterium | reverse complement strand
TGGCGGCGAGGACGAGGAGGAAGACATCCGACAGCGGCCACTCCACGCCAAACCCCTCACCCAACCAGAAGGTGCCAAAGGTCGTCAGCATGATGCCGACGATGAACTTCAGCGTGTTCTCGGGCACGTTTGCCAGCGGCACGCGCACGAGCGCACCAACCAGAATGACCAGCAGGCCGGCAGCGAGGGCGCCCAGCGCGGCGGAAGCAATGCCGCTGGAGCGCGAGACGGCGCTTGTTGCCGCGCTCAGCCCAAAGGTGATCACAATGAAGGCCACCTCGAGTCCCTCGAGCAAGACCGACTTGTACGACAGCAGGAACCCGAAGAGGTCGAAGCGGGGCGATGAGGCATCGGCGCCGCCGCGCGCGCGAAGTTCCGCCCGGGTTTCCTCGTAAACGGCCTGTTCGTCGTGGCGCGCTTTCAAACCGGCGTAGCGCATGATGGCGTTCTTCAACCACTTCAACCCGAAGAGGAGCAAGAGCGTGCCGATGACGGTGCGCAGGACATCGAGTGGGACCCATTGCACAAGCGCGGTCCCCAGCGTCACGACCAGCAGGGCGAGCGTCGCCGCCGCGGCGAGCGCGCCGAGCAGCGCGCTTCGCCAGTTGACGGTGACGCCGACGACCAGGACGATGGTGAAGGCCTCCACGAACTCAACGGCGGAGGCGAAAAATGCGGCAGTAGCCACAACCCATTGCATAGAGATGCTCCTTTGCGTGGCTGCTCCGCTCGAGGAGCGGAGCAGCCGCTTGCCATCGCTCCGTTGGAACAGGGATGGCGCTTTCTAGACTGAACCTCTGCGTAGTGTACTCGCGCTGCGTCAGGAAAAGCGTTGGCCGGGGCGTAAAACCCAAGATCAGGTTGAGGTGGTCGCGGTAGTGCAGCCCGAAGAGGCCGCCGAGGAGCGTCGAGAAGAACGTCGCGAGCGACAGGAGAATCGCGCCCATTATTTTGCTTTTCATCCTTCCACTTTTACAGGTTGTACAGGCAAAAACGCTGTCGTTCACGGGCACTGCGAGACGCCGTGATGGACGAGCGGTTCATCCACCGAGAATATTGACCGCGCGGGCGATCAGTATCCCGACGACCGCGAGCGACAGCATTGCCTCGGACATCATGAGCATCTTCGCCGCTCTCGTGAGCGGATAGGTGTCGGCGGGGCTCAGAGCGGTCGCCCCGGTAAAGGCGACGAACAGATAATCGAGAAAATGCGGCGCCCAGTTCTTCCCGTCCACCTGTTGCGGGAACAGGAAATCCGCGGCGGGATGGCCGGAGCGGCGGCGTTTCCAGGGACCTCCCCCATCCAGCTCCCAATACCACAGGGCGAAGACCAGGATGTTGAAACACCACAACACAGTGGCAGAGCGCAATAAATTGGTTGCGTGACTGTCAGCCGGTAACGTGAGCACTAAGAGAGCAACGCCCACTACGAGCGCCAGCGTGCTCACGCACAGTGGCACGAGCACCAGCACACGCCTGGCTGTGTGTGAGAGGTTCCAGGCCGTCAGGGCGTCGACGACAAGCGGTACTACGAACACCGCTTCGATAGCTAACAAGAGCCAGTTAGGGCCGACGATCACACCTGGCGGGAGGGCCAGGTAGAGCAGGCCGGTCAAAAAGATAGCGGCGAGCGCGGCAATGCCCGGAACCCACACTTCCTCGGTGTCTGTCGAAGCCGGCGACGGTCGCAGGCGGGCTGAACGGTCTTGCAGCGTCTTCTCCTCAGATTTCATGACTACCTTGTCCCTTGATCAGGCGGCCCTTGGCAATCGTTTCCGGCTCTCGTCCCGAGAAGTGCCCTGTCCCAGGCTGCGCCGCACCTCCAGGTAGCGCATGACCGAGTCGCGGCTCACAATACCGACCGGAACGCCGTTCTGCACCACAGGCAACTGGTTCACGTCGCGACCGGCCATCAGGGGCAAGACATCGTTCAGGCTCTGTTGTGGAGACACCACGTGCAGGCGCTCCACCGGAATCATGGCCTGGCTAACGGGGATGTATCCCCACTGTTCTCGTGGCACGTGGCGGATGTCGCTGAGGGTAATCAGGCCGGCCAGTCGATCGCCTTGCGTGACCAGGGCGCAACGTAGCCCGCGGGGCAGGAAGTACTCGTCGGTCAACTTTTGCAGCGAGATGGTGGCCGGGACGGTCGGCGGTGTGGGATTCATGACCTCAGCGACGGTGACGCCGCGCAGCGCGGATTGCAGCGCCACCTGGGTATTGGCCGACTGGGCCGCGCTGAGCAGGAACCATCCGATAAATCCGATCCAGATGCCATTCAACACATTACCGCCGAAGAGTTGCCAGAGACCCCAGAAAATGAAGAGGTAGGCAATGACCTGGCCTGATATCGAGGCGACGCGCGTGGCTTTCGCCAGGCTGCCGGTGATCTTCCACACGATGGAGCGCAGCACGCGCCCGCCGTCGAGCGGAAAGCCGGGGATCAGGTTAAAGACGCCCAGCAGGATGTTCGTCACCGCCAGGTAGAACAAGATGCCTTCCAGCGGCGAGCGGGTCCCGCGCAGCGGCAACAGCAGCAGGTAACAGACGGCGCCGATGAGCAGACTGGTGAGCGGGCCGACGACGGCCATCTGAAACTCTACCCCCGGACTCTTTGGCTCCTGCTCGATATTCGAGACGCCGCCGAAGATGAACAGCGTAATGTTTTTCACGGGCAACCCGCTGCGACGCGCGACAAGCGAGTGGGCTAACTCGTGTAAAAGGACGGAGACGAAGAGCAGCAGGGCCGAGATGAAGCTGACGACCCAGTAGGTGGCGGTTGACCACCCCGGATACAACTGGGGGAACCAGCCGGTTGCAAGGGAGACCGTCAGCAAGACGAGGATGACGATCCAGCTTACATTGATGTCGATCTCGATTCCGGCAATTTTGCCGATACGGAACGAGCCAAGCATGGCGAGACTCCTTTTTCAATGAATAGATGTGTAGTTCGAACTCAGAACACTCCGAGCCGCAAGGCAATCATAGGAGCCAGGCGTGAAGAAAAGCGTTGCCGCAGGCGTGAAAGCGTGCCGGGCGGCTCTGTGCTTGACGTTGGATTTTTCACTCGTTACAATAGTGGCACAGGTATTCCATCGCTTTTTGTGCAGTCATTCCATCATCGAGGCGCATCGTTATGCAAGATCATCCCCCATCGTCGGCGTCTCCCTCAACAGCTCATGAAGCGGAGACGTGGCAGGCCTACTGGAAAGAGCAGGGGCAGCCGTGGCGCAGCGAGCCGCTCCTCGACGAGGAGCGACAACAACGCCTGTCGGTCTGTACACAGGGGGAAATTGATATCGAACAGGGGAAATATCCCTTCAAGGGGATGTGCCTGAGCCGCGCGGATGTCGAGTGGCTGTTGGCGGCGGTAGAACAGGGGAGCGCGGAGGTGCGCACAGGGGGTGGCGACGGTCGGAAGCCGCATGGACTCGATGTACGCGGGTCTGACCTGTCAGGGGTGGATTTGAGCCACCTGCCTCTGGTGCGCCTGCGCGCGGGGCTGTCGCTGGAAGAGGGGCGTCACGCGACGGTTGAGCAGAGCAGGCAGGCGGCGGCGAACCTGGCGAAGGCTGACCTGAGCTACGCGCAGTTGCAAGGGGCGCAGTTCGGCTGGGCGACGCTGGACGAGGCAGTACTGGTGGAGGCGCACCTGGAAGGTGCTGACCTGGGCAAGGCCTCTCTCAAGCACGCCATCCTCGCGGGCACCCACCTGGAGGGAGCTGATCTCACAAAGGCACAGATGGAGGGGTCCACCCTGCTCGAGGCGCACCTGGAAGGGGCATTTCTACAGGGCGCCTCTCTCGAAGGGGCAAACCTGTTCGAGGCGCACCTGGAAGGGGCCTGGCTCGGTGGCGCTCACCTGGAGGGAGCAACCTTGCAGGGGACGCATTGTGAGGGCAAGGCACTGGGCAGGGATGAACGCGAACGCCTGCGCGCCTGGATACCTCACTTCCCGGAGATCCTGCCGGCTGCAGACCTGCGTGGAGTGTTCCTCAATACCCGCACCAATCTCGGCGACATTCATGCCGGCAACGATCAGTACGGCTATATTACACTGGCCGATGTCCACTGGGGTGATGTCAATCTCGCGACGAGGCGCTGGCCAGACCCCTGACGGTTGAGGGGGAGGAAGGTGCGCAAACCGGTGAGCGAGGCTTGCCCGCCAGCGCTGAACGGGCGGTCGATAGGTTGCTGCGGGCCCAGGAGGTCAGCGATGTCGTCGTGAGCTACGTGATACGCTCGCCCACACTGATGAAACAGTTCCGCGAGCGGCTGGCGCGCGAGGCGCGGGCGCAACCGGAGACACAGCAGCAACGAGAACGCGAGCGCTTGCAGACTGCCGTGCGCGCGAACCGGCAGCTCGCGGTGGTCCTGCGCGCGCAGGGGTTGAACGAAGCGGCTGATCGTTTTGCCTATCGCGCCCAGGTACTCCGCAGACGAGTGCTGCGGCGAAGCGGCGTCCGCTCTTACGGGCCGTACCTCTTTTCGTGCCTGCTCGATCTGCTGGCCGGCTATGGGTACAAACCCGGCCGCACCCTCATTGCCTATCTTGTGACCATCCTCAGCTTTGCCATTATTTATGAGGTGCTTGGCCACCTGGCGGGGTATCAGCCCGCGATGTCCCCGCTGTACGCTCTCGTCGTCAGCATCATCTCGTTC
>VBFM01000162.1:0-5061 GCA_005882595.1 Chloroflexota bacterium | reverse complement strand
TAGAGATGTATAGCGATGACCTGGAAGTCCGGTCTTCGGTGACAAAAGAGGGTGGAAGCGCGAAAACAACAGGCCAGCTCACCAGCCAGTTCAATGCACCACCGGCACACCTCAAACGGCTGGTGCGACACCGGCAAATCGTGCGTCACAAATATGGGCTCGACCCCGCGAAAGGCAAAGATGACGATGAGCCGGGACTTCCTCCTCCCCAACGTAGGAGGAAGAAAAAGTAGGAGCGGGATTGCCCCTACTTCATTGAAGGAGATTCTACGAGTTCGGGATTGCTGGAATCCGATTCGGACACAAAAGCAGCTTTGGGCGATGATGAGGGTATAGACTTGCCTTTGCCCGATAACCTGCCGAAACGAGTGCGGATAACCCAGGTGAAGCCCTCCAGGAAAATCGTGCGCGACATCTTGGATTTGCCGACACGCCGGTCCATAAAAATGATGGGCGTCTCTACGATCTTGAAGCCATGCTTGTAGACACGATAGACCAGTTCCACCTGGAAGGCGTATCCCTGCGATTCGATGGTATCCAGTTCGATGCTTTCCAGAACCTGGCGCCGATAGCAGCGATAGCCCGCGGTGCAGTCGTGTACAGGGATGCCGAGCATGAAGCGCGCAAAAATGTTGCCGCCGCCGCTGATGAAGCGCCTCAATAGAGACCAGTTCGGCGTATCTCCGCCCTCTACGTAGCGCGACCCGATCACCAGGTCGGCATTTTCAATTTTCTGCAGAAAGTCCGGGAGATAGCGGGGGTCATGCGAAAAGTCGGCATCCATCTCGAATGCGGCATCATATCCATGCTCAACAGCATATTTAAACCCTGCAATGTAGGCGGTGCCAAGACCGAGTTTACCGGCGCGGTGCAACACGTTGACCTGAGGATTCTCTACATGAATCTGGTCGGCTAGCTTGCCGGTACCATCAGGCGAGTTATCGTCAACAATCAAAACATCGACAGCGGGCGCAAACGAAAATATCTCTTGAAGCAGTGGGCGCAAATTATCAAATTCGTTATACGTCGGAATAATGATTAACGTTTTCATACTGTTGTATCTCCCGTACTTGATGATGCAGCCGCCGTTTGTAAACCCGTACGGCTGTCAGATTGGAGCAGGCTCCCAGCCTCATCTTTCTGTGGTTCCTTGCCGTCCCCCTGTTCAGCGAAGATATCACCATGTTGGGTAGAGCGGTACAGCAGCAGCGCGACCACGCCGAGGGCGAGGCCGAACCACAAGGTACAAAGGCGAATGAGTAAGGTCGCTGCCCCTCCAATCGTTGCTGACGATGTCAGCAGTAAACGAGTAAGTCCTAACATACTACCATCGGCTGTACCCAGTCCTCCCGGTAGACCAGATGCTGAACCTACCAGAGACGAAACAGCCAGGATAAACGTGGCTTTAATGAAGACATCCGGCCCAAATCCCAGCCCCAATCCCGCGAATACAAAATACAAAGCGCCGCATTCTCCTATCCAGGAAATGATGCCGAGCGAGATGGCAAGGAGTAAGGGACGCCATTGTAATAATGTATATGAGCTTTCATAAAAGGTACGTATTAAATGCGCGATTCGTGACACCACCGGTACGCGCTCGCCAAAGCTCAACAGGCCTAATGATAGACGACGATTCTGAATAACCAGCACTCCTGCCAGCACGCACACCAGCAGCGCGAGTAATAGCTCCCATCCATAACGATAGAGCACCAGGCCCGTCGAAGCCAGCGCAATCATCGCGATGCCATCGGTCAAACGCTCGGCCATAATGATTGGCGAGGTGCGACTGATGGGCGCTCCCGTTGAACGCTTCAGCAGGTAGGATTTCAACAATTCTCCTACCTTACCTGGAGTAATCGCCATAGAGAGCCCAGAAATGAAGATCAAAAGGCTTTTTTTCCAATTTATAGTAATCGCAAGACGTTTGAGATAGTATTGCCATTTCAAAAAGCGCCAGAAATAGTTATAGAGTGTTAACCCCAGAATCAAGGGGAGAAACGTCCAGCGAAAATGTGCTAACACCGCGATCATGCGAGGTAAATCTCCATAGAGAGCGATGGCGGTCATCACGACGAACGCCAGCACCAGTGAAAAGAATATACCTGTACGTAGTTTTTTACGAGTAAGCAACGCTGGATTTCCCTTAATGCGGTAATAGATAAAGTACAACGATAATGAGCGCTGTACACAACACAACGGTTCCGAGCATATGCCGGTCACGCAACAGTACTTCTTCGGGACTTCCGCCTTCCATGCGCATATGCACCAGGTAGAGATAGCGGAACATACCGTATAACACGAACGGGATCGTTATCATCAGGTGATGGTTGCCTGTTGGACTTTGAAAGGTATAGCGACTATAGGCCATCAGCGTTGCCGCCGTCACAATCGTAATCAACTGGTCGAGCAAGGGCAGGCTATATTCTTTGAGTATTTGCCGGTGATTGCTGGCCTGTTCCTGCAGCAGCACAATCTCGTTTCTGCGTTTATTCAATGCCAGGAACAGGGAGAGCAAGATCGCCACCAGGTAGAGCCAGGGCGAGATCTCTACAGGAATAACTACCGCGCCGGCCAGAATACGCAGGACAAAGCCGCTGGCAATGATAAAGACATCGAGCAGCACGACATGTTTGAGGCGAACACTATAAAGCACCATCAACAGTAGATAGGCAGCGACCGTCAAGGCGAACAGGACGCTCGTGCCTCCATAGGCCGCAAAAATATCGATCTGCCCGGCGATGGGGATGAAAAAAAGGAGCGAAGTCAAGGCCCCGCACACCAGTACCAGCACACCCATAGTAACAACAGCCCACGGAATCGGCAGTGCGCCGGAAGCCAGTGGACGTTTGGATTTTACCGGATGCTGTCGATCATTTTCGAGGTCGAGCAAGTCATTGAGTAAGTAGATACTGCTGGATGCCAGGCAGAAGGCGACGAACGCGATAAAAGCTCGCTCGAATAAAGAGAGCGAGAAGAGACGCTGAGCAAAGACGATACCCACAAAAATAGCCAGGTTCTTTGTCCACTGCCGGGGCCGCATCGCTTTGAGTAAGGCGCCTATGCGTCCTATCGTTCCCAGCGTAGGAGAAACGCCGGGCAAGGCGGCATGTACCGCTTGCTGCTCAACTTCTTTTTCGCGGGTTAAGATGGTTTTTTCCAAGAATACCGGGTCCCTTCGGCACCAAAATACAGTACGCTACCTCTCCCTATGAAGACGTACAGCCATGAGAGGGGGTAACAGGGACTAGTACTCTCACGTCATTAGTAGATGCGCCGTTTCAGGTCGGTGATGCGATGCAGGGTGATGCGATGTTTATCGGTGCTGATGAAGTCCTTATCTGTGAAATAGCCCATGACTTTATTGACGCTCTCACGCGATGCGCCGACCATTGAAGCCAGTTCTTGCTGCGTCAGGCGCACATCGATACGGATGCCATCATCGGTTTTGACGCCGTGCGCATCCGCCAGTTCCAGCAGTTTTTTCGCGACGCGCCCATATACATCCAGGAAGATCAAATCTTCCACCATCGCGTCAGTATTGCGCAGGCGCTTGGTGAGGGCTTCCAGCACCTGGATTGCAATTTTGGGGTTTTTCATGATCGCGTGATGGAAGTCGCTGCGCTGCAAGCTATAGCACTCGACTTTTTCTAAGGCGATAGCATCTGCCGAGCGGGGCAAGCCGTCAAGGAGCGAAAATTCGCCAAAGTACTCACCTTTCCCAAGCACCGCCAGGGAAATCTCCTGCCCATCAGGGCTGATGATACAAATTTTGACTTTGCCTTCTTTAATCATGTAGAGAACTTGCCCCGGGTCATCCCGGTGGAAAATCACCTCACCGGAGCGAAACGTGCGTCTTTTCGCAGCTGACATGAGTTCTTGAATCTCTTCATCGGCGAGGTCTTCAAAAAGTGTGACCTGTTTGAGGTAAGCGACTTCTTTCTCTGTATCCATTCGCATCATTTCCTTTAGTAAACTACATGACCTGATAAGCTCTGTCTGGATATCCTATACTAACCCACTTTTAGCATTCATGCAAGAGTTACCGGAGAAAACCTTAAAAGTACTGCCAAAATTCCTTTACTGCTAAATTCTCTTTAGAGAGATGTATAATGGGAGAAAAGTGAAGAATCAGGAGAAGCAGATATATCTATGAGGCCTCAATCAGGCTCATCCAGGATCTTTAAACGTCGCATCCTATGCTCGCTGTCACACTCGTGCTGCTTGTTATAGTGGGAGTAACTGTGTTCAACGGGATCACGATGGTGAAGCAGGCAAAGGTGTCCCCTCAGGCAACACCTGCACCTTCTCAAAACGGGTCGACGAGTACTCCGGTGCTGCAGACTTCACCGCTGCTCTTTGGCACCAACCTGGGTTTGTTTACCGCTAGCGATCAAGTGGTTACTTCCGCGGCTACCCGTGCTTTAATGCAACGCATTCACGTCCGTATTGTGCGCATACCTCTGCGCCGCGAGGTCCCCATTGCGCTTGAAGTACAGGCGGAGCAAGCCGTCAAAAGTATTGGCGCTATTCCTCTCGTCGTGTTGAACGGCGTGCGCAATCCCCAAGCACTCACCGATGATATGCGCATGATTCAGGAGAGCAATAGCGTCTTTGGCGATACCCTGGTCTACTATGAATTTGGCAATGAAGACGACTGGAATGGCGTGACCATTGCGCGCTACACCCAGGGGTGGAATACGCTCATTCCGCAATTCAAGCGACTGGCACGCAATGGGAAGTTTATCGGCCCGGTCAGCTACCAGTACAGCCGTGACAATTTGAGCGCTTTCCTACAGGGCGCCAATCCCCGTCCTGATGCGATCAGCTGGCACGAATACACCTGCAGCTACAAAGACCCTGCCGATACTTGCCTCGGGCAGCTTGACCGGTGGGGGACGCATATCACCGACGCGCGCGCGGTGGTGCAATCAGCTCTTGGGACAACACTGCCTATTATGATCACAGAATGGAATTATGCGCCCGATCAATCGATCCAGCAGAACGGCTTGCCGTTCGATGACGGCAAGTATAACAATGACAGTTTTATACAGGCGTGGACTG
>VBFM01000161.1:0-4359 GCA_005882595.1 Chloroflexota bacterium | reverse complement strand
ATGTGATGGACGCCAGTAGTGGTAATTTCATTTGACATGGCTTTTCCTTTCTCAGGCTAGCTCTACTGCGGTTTCTTCTGTTGCGATCAGTTTGCGATTTGATCGAACATTTCATGTCAGGCTCTTTCATCAGAAAGAATTTTGACCGCTCTGTCATTTTACCTTATAGGGATGAGTATTAACCAGTTGAAAAAGATGGATGTTCCATCAGTTGGGTTAATCATGGCCTATCTTCCACCATTAGCTACCACGAGAGTCGCCCTGGAAAACTCTGGGAGGCAAAAGTGGGCTAAAGCCAGTACTGAAGCACTGTTGAGGTTGCTAAATCTGATCAAAACCTCTATACTCTCCTTTAAGGAGTGCCTCTTTCTTGTCCAGATCTGAAGATGATGACTCTCAGGGGGGGCAATCTGGTACATACCTCTCGAAAGGTGGGTAAGAGATGCACACCTATTCTCCTTTTCTCAATGAGGCCAGGTTGGCATTTGAAGGGAGTGGAAGCACAACGTGAAGGAAACCCAACTGCAAGAACAAAGTACACAGTTACAGGCTCACCTCATTGAACTTGCCCATGATGCCATCATTGTGCGAGACCAGGCAGGCGTCATCGTCTCCTGGAACCGGGGGGCGGAAGAACTCTACGGCTGGGCCGCACAGGAAGCCATCGGGAAGGTTACGCACGAGCTGCTCCAGACGCGCTTTCCAGAGTCCCGCGCGGCACTTGATAGCTTTCTGGCAACGGGAGAGCAGTGGGAAGGGGAATTGACGCATAGGCGTAAAGATGGAGCTCAGGTGATCGTAGAGAGCCGCCAGGTGATCACACGCAATTCCCCGAACCTGCCAATCGCCATCCTGGAAATTAACCGGGATATTACTGAGCGCAAGCAGCGGGAGCGAGAAAATCGGGAGCAGAACCGCCAGCTTGCCGCGCTTGTCGAGTCTTCAGATATTCCCATTATTGGGAAAACGCGTGAGGGTATCATCACGAGCTGGAATAGGGCGGCCGAGCGAATGTATGGGTATAGCGCTGAGGAAGCCGTGGGCCGATCGATTACCCTCATCTTTCCTCCGGATCGACAAGATGAATTTGCCAGGATCATGGAGCAGATTTTACTAGGAGAACGGATCGACCTCTATGAAACGGCGAGGCTAAGAAAGGATGGGACCATCATCCCTGTCTCTGTCACGATCTCTCCTATTCATGATAGCGACGGCCGCATTACCGGCGCCTCTGACATCGCGCACGACATCACCGAACGCAAGCGCGTCGAAGAACAAGAGCATTTTCTCACAGAGATCAGTAAAGTGCTGTCCTCCACTCTTGACTACCAGGAAACGCTTGCCAACGTCGCCCGCCTGGTAGTTCCGCAGCTTGCCGATTGGTTTGCTGTTGAGCTGGTGGATGCCGGGGGGCAATTCGAACTGATCGAGCTCGCGCATAAAGACCCGGAGCAAGTGCGATGGGCGCTCACGCTACGCGAGCAATATCCTATCGATCCAGATGCTCCTACCGGCGCTCCTCGTGTCGCCCGCACCGGACAATCAGAACTCTACACAGAGATTAGCGATGAAATGCTCGTTGCCAGTGCTAGAAACGAGGAGGAACTGGCCCTTGCCCGGCAGATCGGCTATTCGTCCGTAATGATTGTGCCCCTGGTAGCGCGTGGGAAAACCGTCGGAGTGGTGTCCTTTGTTGCGACCGAATCAGGCAAAAGGTACGATGAGCGCGATATAGCACTGGCGGAAGAGGTGGGGCGGCGGGCAGGCGTAGCACTCGATAACGCGCGGCTCTATCGAGAAGCCCAACAGTCCCGCGATCAATTAGACATCATCCTGCAAGGGGTTGCCGATGGCATTATCGTCTATGGTCCAGACAGCCGGATCATTTATGCCAATGAGGCGGCGGCGCAAATGACCGGCTATACGTCGATACAGGATATGCGGGCGACACGTCCGCTGGGTATCGTCGACAGCTACGAGCTCATCGATGAACAGGGGCAGCCCTTTGTCCGCTCCCAACTCACACACCTGCGCGTGCTTGCCGGGGAAGCAGAGGCCCAGGCCACGATCGGCTACACGAAGACAGGAACCGGGCAACCCGTGCGCTGGTCGCTCCTTAAATCACGTCCGGTGGTGGATGAGAGCGGGGAGATATCAATGGTTATCACCATCATCCACGATATCACGGAGCGGATGATGGTCGAACGTCGCAAAGACGAGTTCATCAGCATGACGAGCCACGAACTCAAAACACCTATCACGAGCCTGAAAGGCTTTACCAATGTGCTGCAACGCCGCCTGGCAAAACAGGGGGATGAGCAAGGGCTGCATTACCTGGCTCGCATGGATGCTCAACTCGATAAGCTCACCACACTCATCGGCGATTTGCTGGATATCTCCCGCATGCAGTCGGGCAAACTTGCGCTTCGAGCAGAGACGTTTGAATTGGATGCGCTCATCGACGAGACGGTGGAAAATGTGCAGGCCGCGACATCCACTCATCAACTGCTCATCGAGGGGAGAACAGGCGCGGAGGTGTTTGGCGATAAAGAGCGCCTGGGGCAGGTGTACATCAACCTTTTAACCAACGCCATCAAGTATTCTCCGCGCGCAGATAAAGTGATTGTGCGTCTGTTCCGGGACGGAGACCCGGAGCAGGCTATCGTGAGTGTGCAAGATTTTGGCATTGGCATCGACAAAACACATCACGAGAAAATCTTTGAGCGCTTCTATCAAGTCACCGACCCGGAGGAAAAAACCTATCCAGGACTCGGCATCGGTTTATATATCTCGAGCGAGATTGTCGCACGGCATCGCGGCCGGATGTGGGTGGAAAGCAGCAAAGGGAAAGGCACAACATTTTTTGTCGCCTTGCCTCTCCAGAGACTCGACGAGAACCAGACGGTAACACGAAAGGAGGACGAAGGTCTCAATGCAGAGCGCTCCTAAACGACTCCTGGTGGTGGATGATGAGCCGGATATTCTTGAGTTCCTCCAGGTAATCCTGGAGGAGGAGGGATATACAGTTGTGACCTCGGTCAAGGGCGAATATCTCGAACAACTGCACAACGGCGGGTTACCCCACCTCATCCTGGTCGATGTGCTGCTCTCCGGCAAGGATGGACGCGAGATTGTGAAATACCTCAAGAGCCAGGAGGAGACGAAACATATTCCCGTCATTATGTTCTCGGCGCATCCAAGTGCGGAGGAGACGGCACGGCAGGCAGGAGCAGAGGATTTTCTGGCGAAACCATTCGATATCGATGTCTTATTAGCGAAAATAGCGCAATACCTTTGATTTCTTCAAGAGAACATTGTCCCAAATACTAGCCAACGAAAGCAAAATCAGCTATACTAAGGATGCGAAGCCGTCATTGGAGCGCGTTTTCACAAGCTCAGAGAGGATAAACTCCACCATGTAAGGAAAAAAGGAGAGAGGCAATATGACCGCACGCATTGTGATCATAGATGATGAAGAGGACATTCTCGAACTCCTCTCGGTACTCCTGCAAGACGAAGGTTTCGAGGTTCACCTGCGCAAACTCACTTTCGAAGACCTCGCCGACGTTGAACACCTATCCCCCGACCTCATTATTCTGGACTTATTTTTGGGTCATCAACGGGAGGGATGGGAGTTTCTCCAAAGGCTCAAAGAGCACCCACCCACGGCGACTATCCCGCTCATTCTCTGCACCGCGGCAAAACTCGATTCTGAACAGGACAGCTATACGCAGCAACACCACATCCCCGTCGCGTCAAAACCTTTTGATCTTGACGATCTCACGCAACTTGTACGTTCTGCCATAGGTTCACGGCCTCCTCCGCTTGATGTATCCATGCAAACGGCATGAGGGAGGGTGCAAGCGAAGGCGGAAAGCCAGGTAATCCGTAGGGGCGAGGGCGGCGGGGAGCGGAAGGGAGGGCCTTTAGGGTCGCCCGCGGGGTGGGGATGGGTGACCCGTGTTGCCCAAGATTTGAGCAAGAGGAACAGGACGCGGGCGACCCTAAAGGCCCTCCCAACCCCGCGTCCGCCGCCCTCGCCCCTACGGATCCGGATTACTTGCCTTCGTATCCCTGAAGAAATGAGTGAACAAGCTCAAAGACTGTATCGGGTTTTTCGATGTGGGGCGAGTGACCGCAATCGGGGATAATTACTTCACGGTACTGACCCCCATGCGCCTGGTAGTCATCCAGCACTGTGCGTACCTGTGTGACCATTGGCTGGGGAGGATAGACTTCTGCTCCGGGCCAACCGGGAACTGCGCCTAATTGACCCAGGAAGCCGAAATCGAAAAATGAGGTATCAGAGACGATCTGGTCATCTGCACCGCGCATCCATAACACAAACGGTTGAGATGG
>VBFM01000385.1:0-4531 GCA_005882595.1 Chloroflexota bacterium | reverse complement strand
ACCTGTGATCGAACTCATCAACATTTTAGGGACGTGAAAGTAACCGAGAAGGTCGGCCCTCACACCGGCTTGCTGTACTCTTGTGAGAAGCGAGGTTTTCATGGCAACTGCCCACTCGTCACACGCGCACTCGTCGCTCGAACGAGCCTCTCAAATCGCCCTGGTGCTGGCTCATCACGAGCTCTGGTCTCTCGTCGAGATCCTGGACCTGGGACGCTTTGTTCCCTTTCACCTTCGACGCAGCCCCCCTCCTCAAGGAGGCAACCCTGAGCTTCACACGCCACCAGAACACCTGTGCGCGGCGCTTGAGGAACTCGGACCTACCTTCATGAAACTGGGCCAGATGCTCTCCACGCGAGACGATCTGTTGCCCCCCGCGTACCAACGCGAACTGGCCACACTGCAGGATGCCGCCCCAACGATCCCCTTCGAGACCGTGCGCGAGACGATTGCAGCAGAACTGGGTCAGCCGCTTGAACACGCCTTCGCTACCTTTGAGAGCATGCCTCTGGCAGCCGCTTCCATTGGACAGGCCCACCTGGCCACCTTACAAGATGGGACCGCCGTCGTCGTCAAGGTCCGCCGGCCAGGAGCGGTCGAACAGGTTGACGAGGACCTGAAGTTACTGCACAGCCTGGCAACAGTAGCCAGCCATCACTCGGAACTCGCCAAACAGTATGATGTCGTCGGGCTTGTACAGGAGTTCGACCAGAGCCTGCGGGCGGAACTGGACTATCTGCGTGAAGGACATAATGCTGAGCGCTTCGCCAGGAACTTTGCAGGCGAGAAAATGGTCCAGATCCCGCGGGTGTTCTGGGAGACGACCACCTCTCGCGTGCTCACGCAGGAACGGATTCATGGCATCAAGGTGACGGATCTAGCCGCCCTCCAAGCAGCAGGCATCGACCGCACAGCACTCAGTAAGCGTGGTGCCCAGATCTTCCTCAAAATGGTCTTCGAGGATGGCTTTTTCCACGCGGACCTGCACCCGGGCAATCTCTTCATTGAGGAAGGGGGGCACATTGGGCTGATTGACTTTGGCATGGTCGGGAGCGTGGATAAACAGACCCGGGAGGAACTGGGACTCCTGCTGTCTGGCGTAACCAGCCAGAACACCGACCGGTTGGTCGATGCGTTGCTTGAACTTGGGGCGACCCAGCAGCCGGTGGATCGTGCCGCCCTATGCCGTGACCTGGAGCACGTGCTTTCGCAGTTTGTCGATCAACCGCTCAGCGCGCTCCCTTTGGGACCCTTGCTGACGGAGATGTTCAGCATTGTGCGTCGCCACCATCTCGTCTTGCCGTCCAGGCTGACAATGCTACTCAAGACGACGATTACGACGGAGGGCATGGCGGTACAGCTGGATCCCTCATTTAACCTCGTGGAGGCGCTTACTCCCTATGTAAAGCGTCTCATGCTCCAGGAGAATTCGCCAGTTGCCTGGGCTAGCCGCTTCGGCAAGGCGGTTCCGGATCTGCTCTGGCTCGCCACCGAGTTGCCCCTGCTAGTGCGGCAGCTAGTGGGCGACCTGGATCGAGGTTCCTTGAAGATCGCCGTCCAGCCAACGGGGTTGGATTCAACGTTCAATCGTGCTGAACGTATTGCCAACCGGATCGTGTTGGGAAGTATCGTGGCGGCGTTCATCATTGCACTGGCCGTACTCCTGTCGGTCGCGCACCCTGGAGGCTCCCCGGTGTGGTCAGGGGCCTTGACCATCGGATTTGTCGTTGCTGCAGTGCTCGGCCTGTACCTGGTCTGGAGTATCTTCCGCTCGGGTCGCCACTGATGGCAAGAACATTGTAGTATACTGTGCTCACAAGGAGACCAACATGACGACTTCTTCTCCAACGGTATCCGTGCCGCCGAGATTGCATCCCTCTTCCATGATTCGCCGCAGCGCTGTCCTGGTGCTCGTTCTAGGAATGTCGATAGTGGCTGTATCGGTGGTCTTTACGTATCCTTTTGCTTACAGCATTCCCCTGGCTGGTATCGTTGCAGGCGCCCTTGCCTTCACATTCTTCAAAGGGCGCTACCTGTATGGCAGGCCAACTCCCCTCCAATCGATCGCGATCTCTGTCACGCTCGTCCTCGGGGTGATTCTGCTCATTGGCCTCTTTGTCTTCCTGCCGGATTATGCATCGCGCACGTTTTTGCTCGGAATGCTTCTGGTCATCGGCATTGTTTTCATTCCATTAGGCATCGCCAGCGGCCCCTTGATGCTTCTGCTGGCGGGCCTCTGTATCCTTAATGCGCTCCTCGGCTTGTGGCTGCAAGGCGTCTCTTTGACCTTCTTCGCAGGTATTGATGGAGTGTTGAAGATCATTTTTGGCATCCTCATGCTGAGTGCTCGCCCTGTTCACCCTGATACAGAGCGGGGAGTGAGGCCTTCTCCATGAGCCTCCCTCTCCTGCCTCCTGGCGCGCCGTCTCTCCAGCAGCTCTGGTATCCAGTTGTACAGGAAGATACCGACAACCAACCAGAGCGCCCCATCGAGCGTTCCTCCTAGAACGTCGTAGATCCAGTGCTCGCCCTGATAGAGGCGCTCAAATCCGATCAAAAGGATATTGAGAGCAGCGAAGATCTGGAACGGGAGCAGCAGCCAGCGGTACCGCCATGTGCGTACGGGTTCGATGAAACTCAAATACAGCAGCGCCCCATAATAGAGTACTGTCTGTGCGCTATGACCGGAGGGAAAACTGTTCGCGTGGTAAATCCCCTCGATATGAATAAGATTGGCGGTGGGACGCGGACGACGCACGTAATCGCCGATAAGGGCATCAACGGCGTTCCCTATGCCTACCGTCAGCGCTAAAAAGGCCGCCTGACGAATCCAGCCGAAGGTTAAGAGAAAAGCAAACCAGAGCACCAGGGCAATACTCGCAGCAACAGGATCGATCAAAGAGGCGAGAAACGTGAGAGAAGCGAGTAATCCGGGAGCGAGATTGAGGGATTGCACGCTCTGGCTGAACGCCACTTCGCCCGGCCAGGGACCCGGATGCGCATGGACGATGAGGGATGCAACCAGGATGATAATGAGGCCAATAGCCCAGCAGGTGATACCCGCAATCCTACGTGTAACTCGCCCCCTTCGCCGCCCACGATTGGCAAGCGTGATAGCCCCCGCTGTTGTGCGGTTCTGAGGTTGAGCGGTGTCGTGTATCATATGGTTCTCCTCCATCTCCAGGGCAGATTTCGCCCATGGTTCGCAAGTTGAGGTCGTGAGTCAGTTTGCCACAAGAATCTTCTGGGTATCAAGCTGGCTGGGCCTGTATAGGCTGCACCGAGAGTCTCCTTGCACGCCGCTTTGTCAGCATCTCTAGTGTCCACCGGTACAGGAAGATGAGCAGGACGAGCAATAGCGCGCCTGTCAGGTAGCCCGCCAGGACATCGATGAGCCAATGGGACCCCTCATACACACGCGAATAGCCAATCAAGAGAATATTCAGTACAGCATAGAGCTGAAACGGGATCAGGACCCAGCGATAGCGCCACTCGCTTACTGGCTTGGTGAAGCTCAGATAGAGCAGAAAACCATAGTAGACCACGTCATTCTCAACATGACCAGAGGGGAAACTGGGAACTGTCTCGTGCATATACACATGTATTAGCGGCGAGCTTGGACGAGGACGGGCAACCGAAAAGCCGATAATCCAATTGAGGCCATCTGCGACAGCGGTGCCAGGGGAGATGAAGCTGGCTGTCACAAACCAGGGGATAGGAGACCCACCTCTGCGCCAGACGAACACTCCTATGAGCGAGAGCCCCACGAACCATGCGATCAAACTGATAGCCGATGGAAGCACATTATCCACGATACTTGCAAGAACGATAGGAGTACTTAACGCCGACCAGAGTTGCAGGTACTGCAACGTGATGGTGGTTTGCAGCTCGACTGGCCAGGGTGCAGGATGAAAACGGACGATCACAGAAGCCACTAATAGCAGTACGAAGCCCACTGCCCAGAGGGTGAATGCAATTATCTGGCGTGTATGTGCTACATGTGCATTTTGTTGCTTTGAACTAGCAGCAAGAATCGTATCGCCCAACGCTTTTTTGCCCTGGAGGTCCGTTGAACCATCCATCTTACTCCTCCATTCGTTTTATATGGTCTTGCAGATTATGAACCAGTTGTCTTGCGTATATGCTCAGTGTACTGGTAATGGGCAGGAGTGTCATGCTACTTAAGTAGCATTAAGAGGATTATTGTTATCTGACCTTGCCGCATCTCAGCCTGTCTCTCTTTCACACCTGCCATCCACACGGTATACTATCATTTTTATGCAACAAAAGCGCTAGGTGATCTTTTTCTATATTCAACTCCCATCATCCGATAAATCCACCTCTGCCCCTTTACTACTATTGAGAGCGGAGAAATACTTTTCGGACCTCTCCTGGAGACTGCGCGCAATCAGGTTAGGGGCAAGCCCGAAGATGGCGGCGACAAGAAAGTAATCCGGTCGATTCAGAACAAAGACATAATCCGCGATGAACGAGGTCATCATGTTATGCCCATTTAGTAAGGTGCTGTAAA
>VBFM01000093.1:1911-21484 GCA_005882595.1 Chloroflexota bacterium | reverse complement strand
CTGCTCAACCATCGAAACCATCAGCACCTTTCCATGTTGGAGACTCGGGTAATGCTGGAACATTTGCAGATCAGTCGCATGCACCTGGTTGTACGGCGTGGGATCGCTGTAATCCTGCTGCATCATCGAGAAATTAAAGAACTGGTCCTTCTCATCATTCAACACCGACTGGTAGTCGCCTGAATACGATGCCCAGCCCAGTTCTTGTTGCAGCCAGTAGCCAATGCCATTCATGGTATAGCCTGAGTCCAGAATATAGTTCTTGCTATCGGACTTATCATGGTAAAGGTGCGCCTGTCCCCATGCATTCGCTTCGCGATCAAGCTCACTGATCAGGTAGCTGGCCGCTCCCTGCGTCATATCGTTATTCATGCTCGCGATATCCGCGTCGATTTTTTGGGCAACCGTCAGGTAATCATTAATCGTCGTAGCGCCGCGCATGGCCTGGGCATCGGCATTGTACAACTTCTGGTAAGCAGAAATATTCAACCCGTATGTTTTCAGCAGATCTATCTGATTTTGAAACTCTTTCAATTTGGCGTTGCCCACATACGGCAAGGTTTGTAGAGAGTTGACCACCGCCATCTGATACTGGGCATCGATCAGCGAACTGAGATTGCTGAAATCGGCAGGAGTAGTGATGCTATTGAGGGTATCCAGATCGCTCTGGTACTGAGCCTGCATGGCCGTCACATCGATATGCACCGCCTTCATCTGTCCAATCGTGTTTTTGAACAGAACCAGATGTGCATTGGTTGAACTTAACAGGTCCAAAGCGCGGGATGCTTTGCTGGCATCATTGCTGACGGCAATATAGTCTTTTGGATAGTGAGCCGATGAGAGGAGATTCTGGTCATTATTGTACTCTGTAGTAAAGGCCGAGATATTTCCCACCTGCAACTTTTGCGCCCTGGCGAGAGATCCCTGGAACTGCTGCATATCTATCTGGGCCAGTGTACTCGTATCCCCGGTCACTTTAGTTACAATGCCCTGCAATTGCACCAGCAACTGGTGATACCCTTTTGCCTGGTTGAGATAGTACGTGGTAGCCGGTGAAGCATCAAAGAGCGTAGATGGGGCGCTCGTACTGCTCAGTTGATATTCTTGCTTGATTACAGGTTGCAGAGACGAATCCGGCACGCCGATATTCCTGGCGCGCTGAAGAGCCGCATCTAGCTGTGTCTTGTTCTGGCTTGCCTGCTGCTGCGATTGTTGACTTCCCCCACAGCCACTGGTGAGCATGACAAATGCGAATAACATGCACACCACCATGGCTGGCATCAGGCGATATGAGCGCTTACGCTGCATAGTGGATTACCTCCGACCACTCCTTGCTTTATGTTTCCGTTTTTCCTTGCGGGCTGCTTTGCCAGTTTTCTTGCCACCGCTCTTATGACCTCCTCCAGATGGTCGCGGGAGCGATGGCATAGCTGCTCCACCCAGGCCCCCCAGATCGGGCATGCCGGGAAGCCCGCCGCTTCCGGCATATTGCCTGGCCATTTTCGCCCAGGGACCTTTACCACTGCTCATCTGGCGTATCATGGTGCGCATCTCTGCGAATTGACCGAGCAGCTGGTTCACATCCTGCGGCGTGCTGCCACTGCCGCGCGCGATGCGTTTCTTGCGACTGCCATTGATGATATCGGGATTGCGTCGTTCCTCTCGCGTCATGGAAAGGACTATCGCTTCCACATGTTTCAATTGATCCCCTTCCAGCGCCTCCTCCATATCGGGCGTGGCTGCGATTTTATTGAAGCCAGGGATCATCTCCATGACCTGGCGCAATGGTCCCATACGCTTCAACTGGCGCATGGCATTGAGAAAGTCCTCCAGGTCAAATTTGCCCTGCTGCATTTTGGCCTGGGCCTTCAGCGCCTCTTCCTGGTCGATGGTTTCCTGCGCGCGTTCGATCAGAGAAAGTACATCCCCCATTCCCAGTATACGCGAGGCCAAACGGTCGGGATAGAACGGCTCCAACGCGTCGACTTTTTCACCCACGCCCATGAACTTGATCGGGACGCCGGTCACCGAGCGCATCGAAAGCGCCGCCCCACCCCGGGCATCACCATCCATTTTGGTCAAGATCATGCCCGTCAACGAGACGGCCTTGTTGAAGTCGTCCGCAACGCGCACCGCTTCCTGACCGGTCATGGCATCGGCCACCAGCAGCACTTCACGTGGCTGCACCCGCCCACGAATGCTGATGACCTCTTGCATCATGCGCTCATCGATGTTCAGGCGGCCTGCCGTATCCAGTATGACGACCGTCAAAGCCTGTTCGCGCGCATAGGCTAGCGAGTGAACAGTGATATCGACCGGATTCGCCCCTGCAGGTTCCGAGTAGACCGGGACAGAAATCTGTTTTCCCAGCACCTGCAGCTGGTGGACGGCGGCGGGACGATACATGTCGGCAGCGACCAGCAGTGGACGCTGCCCCTGCTGCTTGCGCAGGTAGTTGGCGAGCTTGGCCGCCATGGTGGTTTTACCAGAACCCTGCAAACCCACCAGCATAATCACATTGGGGGGTGGGCCACCCAGTTCAAGCTTATTCTGGCTCTCGCCGCCAAGCATCTCAATCAACTCGTCGTTGACAATGGAGAGCACCTGCTGCGCCGGAGAGAAGCTGCCCAGCACATCCGCGCCAATGGCCCTGGCCTTGACACGCTCAACGAATTGCCGCACCAGCTTCAGGCTGACATCCGCCTCCAGCATCGCCAGCCGCACCTCGCGCATGGCCTCCTCGACATCGGCTTCGGTCAGCTTGCCCTTCCCACTAAGATTAGTAAAAACTCCCTCAAGACGTTTTGATAAACTTTCAAACATTGCCATTACTTGCTTCTGCCTCTCTGTTTATACCACGTTCCCCCCTGGGGGACGCGATGGATAAACCTCTACATGCCTTTTGTTCATTTCCATAATCACGTCCCAACGAAAAAATATCTCCCACACTATATAATCGTAAGTACAAGACACTTAGTTGCAGCGATTACCATCAAATCGCCTCAAATCTACTACGAAACGTCCTCTCATCTCGTTTAGGTATTTTTACAGAGACGTTGTAAGTCACAATAAGGCAACGTTATAATCATAAATATGAAGCCAAAGCTTGCACGAAGGAGACCCCCATGTTCAAACGCAAACGTCCACAATCAGAAATCTTCGCCAACTTTGACTGGTGGGATAAGGGCTGCTTTCTCTACCAGATGACGGTTGATCGCTGCGATTACATCGAATCCTGCGTCAGCAGGGTCTTTGGCATGGGCGCGCTGGCACAGCAGGAAATTCTCGAAGTCGGATGTGGCGGCGGCTTGATCTGCGAAGACCTGGCACGGCGCAAGGCGGTCATGGTGGGTATAGACCCCGCGGAGGGCGCGCTAGAAACCGCGCGCATCCATGCCCGGCAACAGGGCCTGGGACAGGACATATTTTATGAACAGGCAGTCGCGGAGTCCCTACCCTTCGCAGACGGCAGCTTCTCGGTCATTGTCTCCCTTGATGTGCTAGAGCATGTCGGCAACCTGAAGGCCACTATTGCCGAGGTTGCACGCGTACTCGCGCCCGGCGGCGTCTTCGTCTTCGATACCATCAATCGCACGCTGCTGGCGCGAGCCATACTCATCTGGTACGGAGAACATTTCCCAAGCGGCGGCCTCAAACCCGGCATTCACAACTACCACCAATTTATTAAACCGCCTGAACTTACCGGTCTGCTCACCGCCAGTGGCTTACAGGTACGCGAATTGAGGGGATTCATGCCGCGTGGCTTCGTTCATGGTCGCTTCAAAATGGGGCCAGGCTGGTTCAAGGGCATCTCGTACATCGGATATGCGACAAAGGGACGATAGTCCCTACACCTTCAAAGGCAACCCCCGTGACTCCTGTCCCTGCTTCCCTTCTGGTAGCATCGCGCTCTCCCCCTCGGTCTGCACCTTCATAGCGCTCGAAAGCTTCAGCCCCAACGCGCTAAGGCAGCCCATACCAGTAATCGTCATTAGCAGCGCGGCAAAGGGATGGGAGAAGACGAACATGGCGGTCACTTTATCGGCTGGCAGGTGCAATAGCCCCGTGAAAACGAGCAGGCCCACGGCCTCATTGCTGCCAACCTGTCCGGGAGGAGTGGGCAGGATATAGAACATGTTGTAGACAGTGTAGCCAAAGATGGCGGTGCCAAACGATATGGGGAACCCGATGGTCCAGAAGGCGAGGAAGGCGAACAGGCCATCGAAGATAACGGCGACGATCGTCAGCAATACTGCCGGGACAAAGATGCGCGGTTGGCTGGCGCCCATCAAGAGCGAGTCCACAAAGCCGGTGGCGAATCCTTCGATCTTGCCAGCGATAGATTTCGGCAGCATTCCGGTCATTCTCTGGAGCAGCATGATGGCGGCAGCGCGCTTCCAGGCAGCCAGGGCAATGAAAAAGATGAGGCCGACAAGTAATCCTCCGACCAGGGCCAGGACAATCCAGAGTTTGATGTCCATCTGCACGCCCAGAAAGGGCACAATTGCCATGATGAAGAGGGCCGGCATCAAATCCAGGGCTTTATCCATGGCGACGGTGGGCAGCGATTTGCTGACGGGGATATTGGCGATGCGTTTGAGCATGAGGCTTTTTGCCACTTCACCTCCGCGTATGGGCAGCAAGAAATTCAGGAAGATGCCCACCAGGAAGAGTTGGATGGCTTTGAAGGTACTGACTTTGCCGACGGGATTCAGGAACAGCTTCCAGCGCACGCCGCGAATGGAAAAGGCGAGCAGGAAGGCGACGCCAGAAAGCAGCGCAAGGGCAATGCCTTTCGGCGTCGTCAGGTTCTGGCGCAAGATCGAAACGGTGGTCGGCAAGTCGACAAAATGCGCCACCAGGAATAAGAGGCCAATGCCGATAAGAAGGCCGATGGCAACCTTCGCTGCCGGTGAATTGAGCAGCGCTTTCCAGGCTGGCAGGGAGTCTGGAGGTTTGGTGAACGGCGCTACGGGAATGGGAGGGAATTGGCGGAAGAATGCGTCCAAAAGGCTCACGCCCGTAGAGATTGACAACGGGCAACGCGCCCGTCCGCTGAATACCAAAGGGCCAGTAGCCTTCTTCCTGGTCGGTGCTCAGGCGCGCTGGTGTTACTGGTAGACTGCCCTGCCCGTTTTGTGTTGGGATCCTGACGGCGGGCATCATACCACTGAGCTGCATAAGGCGCGATGTACTCTGTTTACTGATATCACCGGTGTACTGCCCTGCTTTGAAAGAAAACTGGGGCTTTCCAGGGATTGATGCCCTGGTCCTGGTTTGCATAGATTCCATGGAGACAGTAGGCTGCATGGCGACATCATTGAATGGTGAAGGGGAGGAAGGCGGCGTAACGGTTCCCTTCTCCGCCCTGGGAGTCGTATACTGATCCTGCTCACTGTTGTCCATGCCTATCAGACGCGGGCGCGCCGGGCGCGGGCGAATGGGAGGCGGTGATGTGTTTGGGTCGTAATGCATGCAAACCTCAGATAGCCCTCTTGTTCCGACTGCCAACGAACTTCGTTCTACGCTACGCGTCAGGCAGTCGGAAAGGTAGTAGTAAAACTCTTAACATAAGAACGTATCGGCGTATTTGATATTAACCACACCCTATAAATATTCATGCTTATAGTACCAATCGGCTGTGCGCCTCATCCCCTCTTCCAACGCAACGGTCGAAGCAAACCCCAGCTCTGTTCTTGCTCGCCCTATATCATAAACGCGACTATTGGTGAGGAATTGCACGCGGCTGCGCGTGAGTGGGGCGTTTTCGCCTTTGATCCCCGGAATGAGCGCGAAAATGTCTGAGGCAACGTTGGCAAGCCAGAGAGGAAGGTCGCCTCCAGGCAAGGGTTTCCCCAGGGCACGCGCGATAGCTGTAGCCAGTTCACGAAATGAAACGGGATGATCGCCGGCGATATTATAGCTGTGTCCAATGGCCCGCGGACTTTCTGCACAGAGCAGGAAGGCGGTTGTCATGTCATCGATATAGATGGGATGGATCAAGGCTTTTCCACCATCGATGAGGCAGGGCCGTCCTTTTTTAATGGATGCGAAGAAACCGAGCAGGTGCAGATCACCAGGACCGTATACAAGCCCGGGGCGGACGACGCTAATGGGCAGGCCTTGCTCTTCGTGAGCTTTGAGGGCGAGCAGTTCACCCTCAAGCTTGGTGGCTTCATAAGGGTTCGTGGGAGCAAATGGCGCATCTTCGGCGGCAGGTGTTTTACCGGTAACGCCATGAACGCCGGTAGTGCTGCAATGCACGATGCGCTGTAACTGGCTCTGCCCCTGGCAAGCATCAAGCAGGATACGCGTCCCCTCGACATGCGTGCGATAGTAGAGGTGCGCCGGAGTGCTGGGATGATAGAGCCGCCCGGCGAAATGGTAGATGGTGGTGGCGCCGTCAACGGCTTGTTGCACCTGCGCCTCATCGGTGATTTCACCTCCCATAATAGTGACGGCATCGCCAAATTGCTCGCGCGCCTTCCGTTCATCGCGCGCGAGGATGCGTATTGGTTGCCCCTGTTTTACCAGTTCAGTGACCAGCGCGGAACCTAAGAAGCCGGTCGCGCCTGTTACAAGGATGGTCATGGTTTATTGCCTCGCCCCAGAATAGCCTTTGACGCTGATGGCTTTCTCCGGGCAAGCCTCGTAGCAGAGCAGGCAGCGCTGGCAGGTGTTATAGTTGACTTTCAAGGTTTTGAGATCAATCACATTGGGTAGTGGACAGGTATCGACGCAGACGCCGCAGCGCGTACACATCTCCGCTGAAATTTGCGGGCGCGTTCCCACCAGTCCTGTGCTGTAGAGCGTGGTGCAGAGGTGCTTGCCGCGCTCGGCAATCCACGTATAGGGATAATCCAACGGATACATGAGCCAGAAGATGAAGCGATAGAGCGACTTTTGCTGTGGCAGGCGGAACTTCTTGATGACGCCTACCTCTTCGCCCACCAGCTTCCAGGAAGGTTTACCGAACTGCTCCAGCGCCAGTTTGAGGTGCGGGATGTCCCGCGGCTTGACGCCGACGAGCTGGCAGCAGACAAGGTCGACGGCCAGGCTATCGCGGCCAGCGACCAACACCTGCAGGTCGGCCTTATCGCCATAGAGAGGGCCTTCGCCGTCCTGCCCAACGCTGCCATCAACGATGGTGAGGTCGGGTTTGATGCCGCGGTTCATGTCTACGATGGACTGGTCGATGCCGAAGGTGTGCATGGAACGGCGATCCGGTCGAGGCAGAATGCCCATGGGATTTTTCATACCGAGCGTCATAGCCGAAACGACGTGCGTTTTCAAGACAGGCAGATTAATCAGGCGCGCCTCGGTGAGGATACGCGGGATGCGGAAACGGCGCAGGCGCCTGGCACCTTCTGGCCGCAGTTCGATCCAGTCCTGCTCCCCGCCTTCAGGGTCTACTTTGACGATGCAAATGCCGTTTTCCTGGCAGAATTGTTCAACCCCCAGGATAGTGTAGGTAGCATCACGATCAAACTCGGTGCCAGGGGTTTCACACAGGACAGGCTCTGCTCCACATGCGCGTACTTCTTCGGCGACGGCTTTGAGGAGAGCAAAACTGGTGGTTGAACCTGTCTCCGCATTGCGCCCCGCCACAAAGTTGGGCTTTAAGATGGCTATCTTTGCCCCGCGCATGACCGATTGCATGCCGCCTACTTGCTCGATAACCCTGTGAGCAGCCTCTTCGATGCCATCAAATGTGCGTGTGACACCTATCGTATCTGTGTCCGGTCGTGTTGCCAACATTATTTTCTAAACCTCTTTTGCTCCGTAGGGGCGGGAGCGGTATGGATGTGGAGAACGGCTCATCTAGACGCTTGCGTCGCCCGCCGTACCTCATCCGCTGTCCCCACCCCTACGGAATGACTTATATAACAGATAGTATCTTTCGCTGTTCCGCAATTCCTGACGGATCATCTCGCGGTGAACCATTAAACAGGGGCGGGCCGTTAGTTTGCATTGCTGCACCAGGTCCAGAACCTTGCCCGGAATACACCGTTGGGGGCGTATATTGATGGATGACCTGGAAGACCTGGACGACGATTTTCAGGTTATGGTCGTCGGCACGGAAATCGGCGCGCAGCACTGAGTGTTGGAAGGCCTGTTTGATCAGGTCCATGCCGCTGCCGTAGGTCTCGATGTCATGCAGCATTTCGGAGTCGGCGACGATGTAGTCGATGCGATCCCAGTTTTTCTGTAAGGCCAGGTCATGCAATTCAGGGTCGAAAGCAACGTTCCAGTAGACTTCCGCGTGTGGGTAGGGAGCGCCATCACCGGTACCCTGACCTCCAGGAAGTTGCAGGTCGAGTTACAGGTAACTATTAATGACGATGAAGGCGTTGTGCGGCACGTGGTTGCGCACCCATACCATCGCATCCTGCTGCGCAGATGTTGGATGCTGGTAGAAGCGGAAGCCGGTGGTCTTGATATCATAGGGAAGGACAACTGCGATCACCACGATCAGCAGCGCGGACCGCACGAGATCAAAACGTACCAGTTTGCCCAGCCAACCCAGGATGGTATTGAGAGCCAGCGCCATGTTCAAAGCGGCCAGTGGAATGAGAGGCAGGATATAGAAAGAAAGTACCTGTCCTCCACGTATCAGCAGCAACCAGAAGATGATTGCCATCAGCGAGAGCATCAGGTGTTTGCGATTCCACCAGCCATAGACCAGGTTAAAGAGTGGAAACACGATGCTCAATATGATGAACACCGGGTCACTATCAACCCAGATTTCCCAGCTCGCCTGGAAACTCCCGCCGACCTGGCCGCGCTGTGCCTGTCCTACCAGGGTGTCGAGCATGCTCAAGTGCGGGTGCGTATCCCAGGGCAGGTGCCAGGTATAGGGGAACAATTCGTCTTTCAACACCGCCATCAACACGAAGGCTGAGCAGACAGCGATGACGGCGTAAATGAACGAGACCATGCCAAACTTGCGCTGGAATTTGGTGGTATAAAGCCAGGCCGCGTAGATCAAGGCGGGAAAACAGATCAGGTAGACCTCTTTGGAGAGGACCGAGAAGCCAAAGGCCACTGCCGCGCCAATGATATACTGCAAGCGGCTATTGCCTACGACGAGCAGGTAGAGCGAGAGCAACATCCAAAAGGTTGCGATGTTATCCAGGAAAACCTGGCGTTGATAGGTGATGCTGAGCGGCGAGAATGAGAAAACGACCAGGGCCAGAATGCCTGCGATGGCGCTTCCTCCCATACGCCGCACGATCAGATAGACCAGCAGCGCGCTTGCTACAGCGTAGAAGAGCATGAAGACTCGCCCGCTATTAAGGGCGTTTCCAAAGGTAAAAGGTCCGCCGGTCAGCTGTAACCAGCCGGCAATCTGTATCCATGCCAGAGGTGGATGTCCATATCCATAGGGATAAGGCGAGATCCATCCCTGGGTGATGGCCCAGGCATTGGACATATAGGTGCCTTCATCCAGTTCGTAGCGTGGAAAATTGAACATATTGTAGGCGTGAGCAACCAGTACACCTACCAGGGAGATGACCAGTAGAATGGCTTCTACCCAGGATGGCATAGGAATAGCCCCTGTTTGCCTGGTAGTGTTGAGCGTGACATTGGGCATGACGCGCGTTTCGCTGGCCGCGATGCGCTTTTCCTGGTCGGGCAAAACGCGAGGCATAACAGTGGTATGTCCGGTAGGCCGGCGTAGTGGATTGGACCTGTGACCAGGACGATAGGCGGTACGCAAGAAGAAATTATGTGTGCGATAGAGGATGATATTGCCATTCTCTACCTCCGGCTTCTGGGCGTTCTGTGGTAACTCAGCAGGAGAGGCAGCGTAGGACATGACGCCCGTTTTAGGTGCATTAGGCAGCGCAGCTGGATGTCGCATCTGGCCCGCGCTATTCCCATTGGCCTCTCCAGATTGTGCCGGATTGTAGCCAGGCCTACTGCCATTTTCAGCGGCGAAAAAACGCGCTGCCGTTGGAGGAGTGACAGGAGGTTTTACTACGACCTGTGGGCGTATCGACCGGGGAAGCCCTGTTAGATTTCCTTGCGGGCCCAATGCAGAACCTGGCTGAGTGGGCGCGCTAAAGCTGGTCCCTGCGATGTTATCACTGTGGGTTGCGCCATCTGAGCTATATTGTGACCCCCGTTCCTCAGGGTCCTGATCTTGCGTTGGTTTATAGGAAACTGTCATGTCTCTCTCTTTATGTAGGGACGCGATAAATCGCGTCCACATCACCTTTGCCTTTAGTTACGCAGCAGCTTTGCCACGATGCTGCCCGATATGGGCGGTTTTCTCCCAGTTGCCATGGCCCCTGAGAGCACGGTACACTGCTCGCAGCGCCCCGATGCTGAGTATCCATTGATATGGGAAGAATGCCATGATTAAAATCCCTGCTTCTCGCCAGCTCCACTTACGCTTGTGCGCCTTCAGGAACTCGTGCAGTCCTGCCACGTCTATAAAGACGGCAAGGACAAAGCAGTACAGGGGAAGGAAGGTGAACATGGCAAGCCAGAGCGGGAACTTGACGAAGAAGAACATGATTATCGCGACCGGCACCAGAATGGCAAACAATGCTTGCACCTCTGGAAGGATCAGGACATAAAAGGCCAGCAGGCGCTGTGAGAATTTTTCGAGTTTTAACCATTCCCATTTGAAGAGTATCTGGATGAAGCCTTGATTCCAACGCGTGCGCTGCTTAATGAACTGCTGAATGGTATGTGGTGTCTCCTCGCGGGTAACAAACTCATCTTCGTAGATGATGCGTATACGCGCGTGGGCGAGGCTGAGACGAATACCCAGGTCAGCATCCTCAGTGAGACAGCTCTCATCCCACCCACCCAGTTGTTCCATCAATTCACGTCGCACGAATACGGTATTGCCGCCAAGGGGGGTCATTCCAATACGCGCGAAGAAATGCATGGATGATTTGAACCAGAAGAAGTATTCTAGCACGTTGAGGAAACAGAACCATTTGGTATTATGATTCATGAGCTGCACACCGCTCTGCACGACATCCACATCTTCATTGAGCATGGTAGTATTAATGATATTGAGGATATCGGGATGCGGCTCATCCTCAGCATCGAAGATGGTGACGATGTCGCCGCGCGCTATCTGCAAACCCAGGTTGAGGCCATGCGGCTTACTGACGGGGTAGTCGTTATAGATGAGCAACTGCACGTTGGGGTTTCCCAGCTCATCGATTTTGGCCTGGGCTTCAGCGATGGTGCCGGGATCATCTTCACGACAGATGGCGACGATTTGCATGAGTTCTTTAGGGTAGTTGAGATCATAGACTTTCTGGATGGTTTCGCGATACACATCCTCTTCATTTTTGGCCGGCAAAAGGATAGTGAAGGAGAGACAGGGATCGCGGTACACCGTAGGGGCGTGATTGAGCCACGCATGCTCCGGTTTTTCCCAGATGAAGAGGCGCAATCGGATATTGAAGATGGCCTGAAAGACCATCAGTAGGATGACGAGCAAGTAAATTGCTTCAAAGAAGTAGCCAATATACGTGAGAAACACGATTGCTCCTTATTAGTCTATTACCAGGGCGACCGTTAGTTTAGTACCAGGGCGACCGCCAGGGTCGCCCCTACAATATCCCGGTGGTGATTGATCACCCCTACATTAACAAGGTATGGTGTATGCGAGTGTGTCGGTTTTTTGGCCGCACACGGTTTGCTGTAAAGGATTGATGTTGGTTGTATCGGCGGCGGGTACGCTGAAGCTGTAGGCTTCGGCTCCGCCTCCGCGATGCATTGTTACGAGCACTACGCTGTAGGCTGCGATGCTGATTTGCTGCGTATGCCAGGGGCTGAAGCCGAAGAGCTGATTCTGTGGGCTGACCTGGGCCACCTGGTTTACTCCTGATTTGTTCACGAATAGGAGACTGAGCGCCTGATGCGCATCATCGACCGTGGCAAACGCGTCGACGGGATCGTGCTGCACCTGCAACGGCAGCAGGTTATGCTGGAGGTGCGAGTAGAGTTGAAAGACGCGGTACATGGCCGTTTGCTGCGGCGAGTTGTCTCCGGTAAGCAAGGGATAGGGCGGCTCGACTCCCTGGGCTGAGAAGAAGGAGACGTATTCAGCCTGCTGGTTCATTAACGTACCGAGAGTATCGGCCCACCAGAGGGCGGCCTGACCTTTGGTCGGCTGCTGCCCGTTGGATGGGGTTGAGTTGATTTCGGTGATGGCGATGGGCAGGTCGCGCCCCATGGTCTGACGAGTAAACTGGCGCAACTGCGGCAGCAGGTAGTTCCACTCTTCTGAGCTACTCATCAAGAGGTAGGGCGAGGTATGCGCGTCCAGTAATGGGTAGGTGTGAAACGAGACACCATCGAGCAGGTGAAAGGGCAGGTTGTGGGCTTTCTCGTAGGCGGCGACGCCTTTGAGGAACCCTTCCATCCATGGGGTGCCGTTGATGTCGGTTGGCCCGCTACCTATGCCGTAGAACTGGCTAATTTCCGGTCCAAAGACTTTGATGGTGGGGTTGTTCTGGTGCATCTGGAGGGAGTAGGCGATGAAGTCTTTGACGTAGTTGCCGACCAGAAACTTTGCTCCGGTATCGGGGTCGGTGAGCCGGTCGGGTTCATTGCCGACGGACCAGAGCAGGACGGGATGTATGGGAACCCTGGCATATTTGCCACGGAAGGTGCTTTTTGGGTTGCTCATGAAGTCGACCCAGTGGCCGGCCAACCTGGCGCGATCATCGAGGGTAGTGGCTTTGTTATACTTGTCGATGGGATTGGAGAGCCGAGCCTGGATCATGCCCTGGGCGCCGGTGGTGTAGAGCAGATTGCTGAAGTCGTAGAGCTGGTCGTAGGAGAGGATATGATTCTCTCCCCAACTGCCGCCTGGGAAGCGCAGGAGGTTGATACCGGCGCTGTGCAGGCTGTTGACGACCGTGGAACCGTAGTTCATGAATCCGGTGAAGTTGGCTTCTATCGAACTGGAGCCTGCCGGCGGAAAGACGTTGACACCGTAAAGATAAGGGCTGATGGGCAGGCTCTGGCGCAAGTCGAGCAAGGCGCCCTGCTGGCTACCAACCGTGAGGGTAAGCTGGTCGTTGTTGCCGGAGGCGATGCTTGCGACGCGCAGGACGGTAAAGATAAGTGAGATGAGCAGGACGGCGCTGGCAATGGCGAGGATACGCCGCCGCCTTTTACCTTTGCTGCGTGACGTTGGTTTGAGCTCTTTCCAGCCGAGGGGGGGAGCTGCCTGTCCTTTGTTGTTCGTGTAGTGTGGCTCGAAGTTTCTTGCTCCTGCCTGGCTCACGTCGTTATTGACCAACATGCGACCCACTTTCTATCAAGAGGCAATTCTCGAGAATCGCCTGGCAAAATGGTATTAAATGCGTTTTATACATAGAAACATCTACCTGTTCAAACGCGCCAGCCTCTATATCTGTGCGGAATTGGCCCGGATTAGGACAATTGTCAGCCTGCAAGGCCGTGCATAATGCTCATACGATACGTATCGGCTACTTTTACATCTCTCTTTAGAAATCTCAGGGTAGAGACAATTGGAAACGAGATTGTATTCCCATCCAACTACAAGGCTCTGGAAAAATGAGCAATGATTACCCTTCGGCTGTTTAAATCGCTCACATAAAAAGTAACAAAGCTGCGCTTCTTCCACAAGTCGCGTCGGTATCACAATCAAGGAACGATAGTATCAGCCATAGAACATAAACGTCTCGCCTTCTCTCGCTCTACATACTTGCCACAAGGCCTTCCCATCGGATAGACTAGGGAGTAATACATAGCTCGAAATGATGCATTTTTTAAACGATATTTCGGTAGAGGAGTTATTCACTGTGTCTACTGGTCTGAATGTAGTGAGTTCTTTTCATTTTTCGCAGGCTTCACAGGAGTTGTTAAGTGAAGCTGCGGGGACGCAGATACATGTTTTGAGGAGTACAGAGGAGCTGGCTGCTGCTCTGGCCGAAGCAGAGGTGCTGTGTGGCTACGAGCTTCCAGAGAACTGGCGGGAGCTGGCGCCACGGCTGTGCTGGCTGCAATTCAGCGGGGCGGGGGTAGATTCGTTGGGGCCTACGGGTGCGCTGGATGCCGGAAGCAAGCTCATTATTACGACCGCGGCGGGCATTCACGCGTCGACGATTAGCGAGTACGTTTTAGGCAGCATGCTGATGTTTAACTGGAACTGGCCCCAGATGGTGCGGCTGCAGGATGCGCATGTGTGGGCGCGCAGTGCGAGTTGGTATAGGCTTGGAAGACGCGAGTTGGGGGGTTCGACGCTGGGTATTGTCGGCGTTGGGAGTATCGGGCATGCAGTGGCGCGATTGGGCAAGGCTTTCGGTATGCGAGTGCTGGGTATGCGGCGTTCTGCGCCACGGGAGGGAGAGGCCGATCCCGATGTGGATGCTTACTATCCCCCGCAGCGGTTGCACGAGCTGTTAGCCGAGTGTGATTACGTGGTGCTGTCTGTGCCGTTGACGCGGGAGACAGAGCGGCTGATTGGGGAGGCGGAGCTGCGGGCAATGCGCCGGACGGCCTACCTGGTGAATGTTGCACGCGGGCGAGTGGTGGATGAACAGGCGCTGGTGCGGGCACTGCAGGAGCGATGGATTGCTGGCGCCGGTCTGGATGTGACGGAGAATGAGCCGCTGCCCGCGAATAGTCCGCTGTATGGGATGCAGCAGGTGATTTTGACGCCGCATATTTCTGGGCAGAGCGCGCATTATGATGCTCGCCTGGCGGCTTTGTTTGCGGATAATTTACGTCGCTACCGCGCTGGCGAGCCGCTGCGCAATCGTTATGATCCGTCACGCGGGTATTAGTATGGAGTGAGGGTTTATCCATGAGTACAGATCTGGGTCTTGCGACTGTCCTTGGGGCCGAGGCGATAGGCCAGCCTGGACAACGCCGCTTCCGTGTCTTTGCGCTGGCCTCAACGCGTACGGCGCTGTTGTGGATGGAAAAGGAGCAGTTGAATGATCTGGCGATCGCGCTGGATCGAGTGCTGGCGCAGATTACAGAGGGCGGAGTGTTACGCACTGTGGCGCAGGCGGAGCCAGGGCCGAGGCCGTCAGGCTTACCGGCGGATTTTCCAACCAGGCCGACGTTTGAGTTCCAGGTAGGGCAGATTCGCATTGGGTATGATGAGGGGCGTGATCTGCTGGCGCTGATTGCGGCCCCGATCGAGATTCTTTTGGAGCGTGGGCAGGAGCCGCGGGCGATTATTCGCGAGGATGAGGCGATTTCGATATTTTTTACGCTGGAGCAGGCCCAGGCTCTGACAAGTTCCATTACGCTGCTTGTGAGCAGCGGCCGCCCGGTGTGTCCGCTGTGTCATACGCCGCTGGATGGTGGCCCACACGCCTGTGTGAAGCAGAACGGGCACCGCGAGGTGGTGCAGGTGTTGGAGGAGGGTGAGGAGGAGGATTTGGAGGATGATGAATAGGGCGCGTTTTATCGCGCCCTACACGCAGAGGTACTTGTTAGCTTTCTGGAGATAGTATTCTTCATTGCCCTCGATCATGAGTTTGTGGAGGATGACAACGTCGGCATCGGGCAAACTCTCGACAGGCTGGATACAGAGGCGCATGACAGGACGACCATGCTCGATAACCTGGACATACCCTCTGCCGCGTGGCACACGGTAGACACGCTGAGTAGTTGAGGGGCTTGGCACCTCAAGGTAGCCATGCCAGACGAGCTGGCGGCATTGCTCGACGGTGAGCATGTCGCGCAGGAGATGTGCAGCTCGTCGCTCAGCAGACGATAAACCCTTGAAATATGGCTGAAAGAGCAGCCATACCATAGGTGAGACGGCGAGCGCTAAGACGATCCAACCCAGCGTGGTAAGTACCTGCTGAGTGAAGATGATCATCCCCCAACGACTCGCGGGACGAGAACTATCTGCTCGGCTGTTTCGTCAAAGGTCTCGATGCGCTGTGCCGGTTTACCGGGGTCGATGCGGAAGGCAGTGGCACCTTTGGCGCGTTCTTGCGCGAAGATGCGCTCGGCTTCGCGAACAGCAGCGGCGGCTTCGGGGTCGCCCACTTGAAGTTTCTGCTGGTCCCAGGTGATGCGGTCATCGCCTCGCCGTGACATGGTACGTAACATTCCCACAGTCGTTCCTCCTTCGTAGTCAAGACCAGCCGTGCAATTAACGGGATATTCCGCAGCCCCGGCCGGTAGATACCCACCAGGCACCTCCAGGTGCCGACGGGGTGGTCCTCAACTGAACTATTGACCTTTGGTCATAAACGAACTACGTGGTAAATAGAAACCGGTGCTTGATAGCAACAGCCAGGCAAGCTGTCAGGAAGCAATCAGGCCTCTACACCGGTATACGACTCGTTCCCATGGTTCGTTTCGCTCGAGCGATGAACGCGATTTAGCGCATCCCCATAGGCTTACTTCTATTGTAACTTGATACACGTTGAAACGTCAATGGTTGTAGGGGGAGAATTTATTACGTTGCTTGTTTCAGCATTGTCCCACATTCAGGGCAGAAGCGCGCGCCGATTTCGACTTTTTCTGCACAATTGGGGCAGAACAGATCGGGTAATGGGAGTTTGGTGCCGCAATCCTGGCAAAATTTGCCGGGAGGCCCCATCCTGCGGCATTTGGGACAGGTAACTTCTTTTGGATAGCCAGGCGTATCGAAATTCGTGCCGACCAGGGGACCAGCACTCCCCGCATTCGCAAGCGGCACTTGAATCTGTGGAGGGTGCGGCTGTAGTTGGGGCTGCGCCTGCGGCTGGATCATCTCCGGCGTCACAGCCGATGGAATGGCACCCACATTAAATTGTGGAGCCTGGTACCCCTGCTCGATCTGTTTGCGCTGGGCCTCGATGTTCATCTCATGCTGGAAACTGGCTCCATCGGCTTTGAGGTCAGGAGCGCAGCGCGTACAAAGGTTGAGTTTGATATTGTAACAGCGCATGCACACGGTTAGATGGCACTTCGGACAGAGGTGAAATTCATGCTGCACCTGCGCCCAGGATTGTTGTAGGGCTGTGGCCTGCTCCTGGTGCCATTTGGTTCCGTAGATCTGTTCGCCAGCCTGCGCTGCTCGACCCCAAAAGCCGCCGAGCAGCCCCACGCCGATATCCATCACGTCGGTGGCGGTACTGACGGTTGAGCGTATGGGCGTTGAATCAACTGACCAGTAACAGATCTGGCAGGTGAACTTGAATGCGAAGTATCCCTGCGACTGGTTGCTCATGTCGCTATAGATGCTGGGTACGACGTAGTGCTGCATGGTTGAGAACCCCCTCAAAAAAATTACGATGCTACGACATAGGCGATGGCGGCGGTGCCGGGGCCGGTGTGGGTGCCCAGGACTGCTCCAAGCCGGTAGATGGGAAGATCGCCGGTATAGGTGGTTTTAATGGCCTGCGCGAGTTGTTGACCGACTTCTTCGCTGGCTTCGGCAATAGAGACGTACTCGATCTTGCCAGCTTCGGCGAGGAGCTGCGCGATGCGCGCATAGGCCTTACTGCGTGTACGCGGCTGCTCTACAGGAACGACTTCTCCATCCTTGAGTGAGATGAGGGGTTTGACGCTGAGCATGTTGCCAAGCATGGCCCTGGCACCTCCAATACGCCCACCGCGTTTGACATACTCGAGGGTATCGAGCACGGCAAGGATGCGTGTACGCGCGAGCTGGTCAAGTATATGAGCTTTGATCTCTTCAAGTCCCAGCCCTTTACGCGCTTCCTGTGCGGCCAGCATAATGGAGCGCGACATGCCGACGCTGATGCTTTTTGAATCAATGATCTCCACGGGAATCTTTCTGCCGGATTCGAGTAGACCATCGCGGGCAGTGCAGGCCGACTGGTAGGTCCCACTCAATTTCCCCGAGAGATGCACGGAGATGATGGCATCGGCACCCTCATCGATCAGGCGAGCATACGCTTCCTGAAATTTGGCCGGAGACGGCTGGGAGGTACGCGGTAACTCTTTGCTCGCCGCCAGTTTGCGGTAGAAGCCGACGCTGTCAAGTTCTACGCCATCCAGGTAGGCTTCGTCACCGAAGAAGACGGTGAGCGGAACGACCGTAATGCCGAGGGCGTCTGCCTGCTCCTTTGGAATGTCTGCGGTGCTATCCGTAACGATACGAACGCTCATAATAAGGCCTCCAAAATATATATGTAGGGGCGCAATTCATTGCGCCCTCTCGTATGGCCGGTTCACAGGGTCATGGGCGCAATGAATTGCGCCCCTACGTTACTCTGCTGATAAAATATAGGCGTAGTGGGGTTGTCCCCCGTCTACGACTTCGATCTCAAGTTGCGAGTAGCGTTCTTTGATACGCCTGGCGGTATCTTCTGCCTCCTGCTCGGTGACATCTTCGCCAAAATAGAGGGTGACAATTTCGCAGTTTTCGATGCCCATATGCTCAAGGGTTTCGCGAATGACACGCTGCATATCGCGTCCCGCGATGTTGAGGTTGCCATCGACCAGGCCAATATAATCACCTTCGCGCACGCGTACCCCTCCAATCTGGACGCTGCGCACGGCGGTAGTGATCTCTGCTGTATGGATGGTAGTAGCCGCCTCGGTCATGGCCTGACAATTCGTATCGAAATCGGCTGCAAAATTAAAGCGCAGGAGGGCGGCGATGCCCTGCGGCATGGTATCGGTTGGGACGAGGTAGACTTGTTTGCTTGATAAGGTGAGGACCTGACGCGCGCTCAAGATAACGTTGCCGTTATTCGGCAGGAGGATGACCTGTTGTGCCGGCACGGAATCGACTGCGGCGAGTAACTCTTCGGTGCTGGGGTTCATAGTCTGGCCGCCCGGTACAATGGAACCGACTCCCAGTCCTTGAAAGACCTGTGCAAAGCCCTCGCCGGAGACGACAGCCACGGTGGCAATCTGCTGTGTGGCGGCCTGGGCATCCTCTTGCGCGTGTTCTGCCTCGCTCTCCGCGGCGTAGGTGAGGCTTTGTTCCTGGAGGTTCTCGATATTGATATCGAGCAGGCTGCCCAGGCTAACACCGTAATCAAGAATTTTGCCGGGTGATTCTGTGTGGGTGTGGACTTTGAGCATTTTCTCATCGCCCGCTACAACGGTGGAGACGCCGCCCATGTCGATAATGCGTTGGCGAATGGCCTCAACGTCGAGACGCTCCCCACGCAGCAGGAAAACGACTTCGTACCCAAATTCCTCTTCAATGGTGACGCGCCCCTTTTTGACGGTGGGTTCCCCCGCCCGCGCGCTACCCATTGTAGCTGCTGTGACCACCGGGGCTGCTCCCTGCGCTGCCTCTCCACGCACGTAACGCCAGACTCCTTCCAGGATGGTACACAATCCCTGTCCGCCTGCATCGACGACGCCCGCCTGCTTGAGCGTAGGAAGAAGGTCGGGAGTGCGAGCAACTGATTGACGCGCGGCCATCACGATGTCCTGTACGAGGCTCACCAGGTCATCTCCTCGACCTGCGCTGATCTGCGCGGCTTCAGCCGTCTCGCGGATGACGGTAAGGATGGTGCCCTCGACAGGTTTGAGAACGGCGCGATAAGCGAGCTGGTGCGCGGCCTGCAGAGCCACGGCCAGGTCGTGCGCGGTAAAGGTTTGTTTCTTATCAAGGCCCTGGGCCAGCCCG
>VBFM01000093.1:0-1904 GCA_005882595.1 Chloroflexota bacterium | reverse complement strand
GCCACGTGCCCCCAGCAATGCGCCGCGCGATAATTTGGCGGAGATGATGCCAGCCGAGGTGTCTTCGCTCTGGACGATGTCACGAATTGCAGCTTGCATGGTTGCCGACATGTTAGAGCCGGTATCACCATCGGGCACAGGGAAGACATTGAGCGCGTTGATGGCGTCGCGGTGTTCGACTAACCATGCAGCGCCCGCCATCATGGCTTTCTTCAGGTCTTGCCCATCAAAGACGCTGATGCGTCGTTGTCGCTGGTGTCCTACGGAAGTAGTGACGCGTGGTAGTGGTTCCTGCATCGTGGAAATTAATCCTTCTCCTTGCGTTGTGTATGAGTGCGCAGCGCGTCTGGCTGATGGCAAGATGGATTGGCGCCATAGGTTATGCGGGCGCAATCAATCGGCTCCTACGCTATGGCTCAATCCTTGAACGTTTACGTTGACGTGCGCAACAGGAACGCCCAGCATCTTTTCAATCGAGAATTTGACACTGCTCATGATATTTTGCGCGATCTCCGAGATGCGCAGCCCGTATTCTAGCGCCACATACACATCGAGAATGATTTGATCATTGACGATGCGTAGCTGTACTCCCTGGTTGAGGTGCCCTGGCTCCAGCATGATCGGCTGCCCATTATGCAAGCGTGGAGCGGTGATGCCGACGACGCCGTAGCATTCGCTGATGGCCTGCACAGCAATGGTGTGTATAGCGTTGGGCAGGACTTCGATCTTACCCAGGGGACGCGACCCATGTTGTGGCTGGATAGCAGGTGTTCGTGGCATGCGCATAACTTCTTTTTTTCTCTTTGCTATTGCCAAAACAAGTGATGTCATGATATACTCGCATGGCATGCACAATGGTGTCTCGTGTATCACCACAGGTTGTGTGGCTATTGGTCTGAGAAACATTTGCAGTATAGCAAAATCAGCAAGGATAATCAAGGGAAAGCGCCCAGGGCGGGGCAGAGCCACAGCCCTGGAAAACCTGGAATAGAGAGGATAATAGAAAATGTCAGGACGTTGTGAAATATGTGAACGGAAGCCACTGCACGGTAATCATTCGAATTTCTCACAGAAGCGCACGAGGCGCCGCTTCGTACTCAATGTACACAAACGTCGTCTTGAAATTAACGGCGTCACACGCAACGTAAAGATCTGCACCCGTTGCCTGAGAACCATGAACAAACTCCCAAAAACAAAGTAGGGATTGCCAGGGCGACCCTCGCGGTCGCCCGCGTCCTGTTCACCTGGCTTCCATTCTGAAAGAACACCATCACCCTCCCCTTCTCCACCTCCATTAAAATTTTCGGGGATACGTAGTATTGTCGTAGCTATTCTTCCCCCCTGGATTGACGCCCGTATTTGGAAAGCCCTTTGGCGTAGTGGGAGTCGAACTGGTAGTAGGTGGCTCGTTGTTCTCATTATCGGTATTCGAACCAGTTTGCTGTCCGCTGCCATTTGAATTGGGGTTAAGGCTGACGGAAAAAGTATCGCCGTTGGTACTCAGCGTCGTGGTATCGCTCGACTGTGACGCGCTGTCCTTGTTGATTACTAACTGCCCGCATGCTACGGTTGTCCCACTAGTGGTGGGACCCTGATGTAAATCCACAAACCAGGTTTGGGCGGTATTGAGGGTGCCAAATTTAAACTCACCCGCCACGCTGCCGTTAGCATTCGAGGTAATAGGGCCAATATCCTGATTAGGAGAACCATTGCACTTACCGGGATCCAGCGTCACCTCGTATTTTGTGTTCACAGGCAGCCCTTGTATGGAGAGTTGCAGGTGGCTATTACTATCATTAACATTTGCGGGAATGTACTGTGCCAGCCCGGTTGCAGCCGAATTATTAAATGCGCTTATCAGGGAGTTGCCCGCCTGTTCAAGATAACGCGGGGCAAACAAGGCA
>VBFM01000384.1:2964-8024 GCA_005882595.1 Chloroflexota bacterium | reverse complement strand
CCCCAGGAGCGCCTGCGGATCGTGCAATCCTCGTTTGTGGATTTTGCATTCGGGACCTACGATCTCATCAATGCCCATTATGCGCTCCCTTTTGTGGCAAAAAGCCGCTTTTATGAGGTAGTTGCCAGGGTGAAGCAGGCGCTCCAACCGGGAGGTATCTTTGTAGGCCAATTCTTTGGCATTCATGACGAATGGAATACTCCAGGACGCGAAATGACCTTTTTGACCGGGGAAGAGGCCGAAGAAGCATTGCAGGGGCTGGAAATCGTCGAGTTCAGGGAAGAAGATGTGGATAGTCACGTGGCAGATGGGTCGCCGAAACACTGGCACGCGTTCCATATCATTGCGCGCAAACCATTCGTCTGACCATTGATAAGGGCACGGGAGCAATGCGAACTCAGTTTTCCGGCAGCGATTGATCTTCCTCGGTGCTGGTGCGCTGCGTACGTATCACAGCGGCGGGTAAGTTAAGCAGAGCGTCTTCGATACGTTCTCGATGCTTGGGAAGAGTATTGCGCGGTAGAGCACCGGGCGCAAAATAACGGCAAGCGCGGCTCTCTTGAGTGGCCTGCAGCTTTCCACCGATCACGCGGCAGCGAAGTAAAAGTACCACCTCCTGTTTCAATGGCTTGGAATAGACGCCGACCAGTTGATCTACCTCCACCTCAAGACCCGTCTCTTCGCGCACTTCGCGGCAAATCGCCTCATCGACTGTTTCACCCGCCTCCATGCCGCCGCCGGGCAGATTCCACCAATCGATATCGCGGCGGTGCGCCAGCAGCACGCCCTCGTCATTGAAAATTACGGCATAGACGCCAACGCGAAAAGGGGCAGAGCTACTGGATGGGTCAAAGCTAGTTGTCATAGTGTATTCTCTCTAAGCGCTGCAAACCGGTAGGAAACGGACTCACAATTCATAAACAGTATACGCCGTGTCGCGTAAAATAAACTGCGCCAGGTTATAGCCCTGCTCTTCATCGATCTCGTCGGCCTCGATCATCTCACCAAGCACCTGTCCAATCACGCTGCGCCCGCGTAGGGCAGCGGCCCAGTGGAATTCGGGTAAACTGGTGCCATCGGAACTGTACATGAGTTTGCTGGCCGGCGCGACGCTCAGAGCTTGACGAGTAAAAGCCACCATATCCAGCCGATCCACAAAGGGAATGGCATAGGATAGGTCAAAGTACACATGCGGGTAGATGGCCGCCAGGTAGGCTCCAAGCTGAGTGTAAGGGTAACTCTCGTGCAGCAGCACTACCTTCATCGAGTGGAAGTGGTTGCGTTCCAGCACATCACGCAAATGCAGCGGATTGCCCATTCGCATATCGGTATCGCTGTCGCCATACCCGGTATGGAATTGTATAGGAAGCTCTTGCTCCGCAGCGTGGCGAAAAGCAATGTAGAGCAGATAATCGATCAACGGCTTATGCGCGATACGCAGTTTTCCACTTCTTATAGCCGATTGCGCCTCGATGAATGATACGACTGCTTCGTCTTTCGTGCGTTCGGTGACATCTAATCCGCCGCGGTAGGCGACGATGCTTTTCAGCCCGCAGTAGCCATGAGCGCGCACATCGCTCAATGCCAGTTCGTAGCGTTCAACCACCTCGTCGAAATCGCGGTATTCCACAACCAGTTGCTGCATCAGCGTTTCCAGGCGCAAAAGCTTCACGGTACGGCAGTGTCCGAGTTGACCTAACTTGTCAGGAGGATAGCAGTGGTCGGGCGATGGAAATGCCGGGTCGAGTACCAGCGTGTCGATGTTCGCGGCGCGGAAGAGGCGTTCGATCAGGCTATCGCTGTCCAGCTTGTTGCGCGCTGCCACAATAGCCGCTTCATTATTATCGCAGCCATAGAACAGCGCCATCTGGCGCAGCATCCAGAGGTAGTAAACAGTGTTCTCGATGTGCTGCTGCGCTAAAATCGGATCGCTTCCTTCGGTAAAATAACCGCGGAAGCGCAGCGCATCCATCGATTGCGCTGATAACACCGGGTGGCAATGATTGTCTACGACGGGGATAGATGATAGGTCAAGCATATTTGCACCTCACCGGTAATAATAGAGTCGCTCAGGAACGACGCACCTGAAAATATCTCTTAATCTATTTCAGATGCTGTTTTATTCTAACACATGAACATTTGGGTCTCCTCTAATACAAAGCAAAGGATGCAAGATAAGGTAAGACTGGTGAATAGAGACAGTTATGCTTTATAATTTGGATCGAGCGCCGTACCTGGTTGCAGGTGGCGATAATTGGCGTACTGCTGGGGTCATGGATGCCCGTTGTCGGTCTTGCCTCCTGGCTCTTACTTGGGCGTTGAAGGGAAGAATCTATGCTCGTTGCCTATGGTCCTGATGGGCACCCGGTTATTGCTGAGGAGACGCCGCTTGACCAGTTGCAGCGCTGGTCAGCAGAACACTTGCTGCGCTGTCCCAATTGCCGGGGAGTCGTCCACGTGCGCGGTGGACCTGAGAAACGCACGCAGCTGCATTTCGCGCATCAAAAGGGTGAATGCGCGTGGAGTACCGAAGCCGAATCGGTACGGCATATGCGAGGCAAACTGACGCTTGCGCAGTGGATGCGCGAGCAATATCCCCAGGCGCGTGTCACCCTGGAAGAACGGCTTCCCGGACCCAACCGTATCGCGGATATCTTCGTTGCTCATCCCAATGGAAAGCTCCAGGCGATAGAATTCCAGTGCGCCCCGCTTGAACTGGACGAATGGCGTCATCGCCACGAAGCCTATCGCACCGCCAATATTGTGGATACCTGGATTATTGGGGATAACCGCCGTGAGAAGCAGGAAGCGTTTATCGAAGCAATTCTCGCTACAGCACACGAGCTTTTATTTCTTGATCCCTTGCTAACCCCACCGCGCACCTGGCTGCGTTGGCCCGTGACACGCGAGATCATGCGAGCCTGGCAGGCTGAACCCACGTTGAAACCATCGTTTGAGGGGTGGGTTGGGCGCCTGGGCTATGGCGCAACTCTTGTTGGTTGCCTGCAAGAGACCCAACTGGATGGAGAGGGCGCGTTATTGCATCCTGCTCGTTCTGCGTTGGAAGCCCGTACACAGCTTTTCAATCGCATGCAGAACGCCCAATCTGTTGACGAGTTTACGTTGAGAGCCTATCTCCACCCTGCCACTGGCGAAGCCGCTTTACACGATGTACTTATTCCTCTTATGCGCGCTTATGTCCGAGACCCTGATTTATTGCGCCGCTATAACTATGGACGTGGGTCCTGGAATCAGCCGTTGACTGATGAAGATAGACAACGTGTGCAACAAGCGCGTCTCTGGCTTGAAAAACTGGTGCGGCAGGGCTATCCATCGGCGCGACTGCAAGAGTTGGCAAAAGAGATCCCACTGGTGGGTCCATATGCAGCTTTTGCGGGATATATGGAGATGTTGGTGTTACTTCGCTGAAACTTATAGTCGGGGCTGTTCGTGTCTATTAAAAGTGTGCATTGGTTTTCGGTACAGGCGACGTGGACATGCCTTAGGCGCACGTTCGCTCCAATAGAAAGGACATTCGAGGATGAAAGGTTTTATGAGAGGCATGCTTGTCGGCGTTGGTGTTGGCCTGTTAGTTGCGCCAATGAGAGGCGACCAGATGCGCGCTCTGTTGAGCGAGCGTTTCGCGGAATTGCGCGGCTATCTGCCTGAGAACTCGCAGCTCAATGACTACGTGCAGCAGGTTTCTACCCGCGTTACACAGACAGGGAGCAATTTGAAAGATTACGCGCAGCAGGCCGTATCAAAGGTCAAAGATACCGGGAGCAGTCTGGGTGATCTCGCGCAAAGAGCCTCCACTGATGTGAAACAAACCAGCAAGGATGTTGCTGATACAACCAAACAGACGGTAAAATCCACGAAGCAAGGTTAGTAGACGGGTACGATAAGACATTCTAGCAAAAGCAAAGGTGGCGATCAAATGGCCGCCACCTTTTTTGTTAGCACCTTGTTACTAATATTTGTAGAAATGCTGGCGTGTCTCTTCCTCTGGCGTTTTGTCCTTGAAGAAAGCCAATTCGTTGCGCTTGACCGCGATATATGAACTTGCCAGCAAGGGACCAAGTGCCTCTTTCAAAACATCGTCGCGTTCCAGTTCGTCCAATGCTTCATCCAGTGACGTGGGCAGACGGCGTATGCCGCGCTGTTCGCGTTCCTCGTCGCTGTAATTGCCTGGATCAATCTCCTGGGGATCGCCCGGATCGATACGCTGCTGAATGCCATCCAGACCTGCTGCGAGCAGCGCGCCCAGCGCAAGATAGGGATTGCCGCTGTGGTCGGCGGGCTTGAGTTCAAGATTGATTGAAGCTGCTTCACGGCCCCAGAATGCCGATGGAACGCGAATTGCGCCTTCGCGATTATCGAAGCCATAGGCGCCATAGGCGGAACTCCAGAAATGCGGGAGCAGACGGCGATAGGAGTTTGGACTTCCGCATGTGATCGCTACAAGCGCGCGGATGTGGCGTAGCACGCCCCCAATAAAGTATTTTCCCGTCAAGCTCAAGTTGCCGCGTTGACTGGCGTCGAAGAATAGATTCTTCCCGCTCTGTCCCTGGCCGTCACTTCCCCACAGGCTCAGGTGGATATGCGCTCCACTTCCGGCCTGGTCGAGGAAAGGCTTGGGAGCGAATGTGGCAAGTAGATCGAAGGTGCGTGCCACCCCGCGCACTGTTTCGCGCACAAGGCACACATTGTCGGCGGCTCTCAACACATCCGCGTGGTGAACCGAGAGCTCCTGCTGTGAAGGACCAAGTTCTGTGTGGAAGAGTTCGATAGAAATGCCCTGTTCCTCTAATGTTTCCAGGATGGAGTCGATGACCTCCGACTGGTCGTCCAGGCCGATGCTGCTATAACAGAGGCTGTGATCGGCGGGAACGAAGCTACCATTCACTTCACGCGCGAGATAAAATTCGTGTTCGATAGCAGCTTCGGCGCGCATACTGTGTTCCGCAAGGCGCGCGGTCATGCGTTTGAGGAAGGTGCGCGGGCAGGCTTCCCAGGGCTGGCCGTTGGTCAAAATCATGTCGCACATCATGCTGGCGCTG
>VBFM01000384.1:0-2952 GCA_005882595.1 Chloroflexota bacterium | reverse complement strand
TCCTACAGGCCCCATGCCTTCGACCGGAGCGAGTGACTCGACTCCTGTAAACGCCTGCATAGCCAGAGTCTGGCCTATACCCTCTTTCATGCGTGTTTCGAGCTTGCTGGCATGGGTGGCCTTGCCACGAATGATGCCTCCATTGTCGCAATACAGGAAGCGTACCAAGCGAAGTTTAGCCTCACGCGCCTTGCGCACAACATCTTGAGCATTCATTGCTTCAACTCTCCTATTTACTTCTTGCTGGGGTTTTGATAAGGGGATTCCGAGTACTTGAGGTAGTATATCAAAGTATGACGCTAACGACAAGGAAGAAGCGACTTTACAGGAATCCAGGCAATCATTCACAGACCCTGGAGATTAAAAGCGGAAAACATGGAATAGATCAGAGAGATATGGTATCATCCAGAGGAACAGATGATCTATGGATAATTCGGAAAGGAATAAACATATGTCCACACAATCGCCACCCCAGGAACTGGTTGAACAATTTGTCATCTCCGCGCATTTTAACCTTGCCAGGGTAAAGGAACTGTACGAGCAACATCCAGAACTGCTCAACGTCAAATGGGAAAAGTTTGACGAATCCGCCCTGGCTGCTGCCTCGCACACGGGACAGAGAGCGATAGCCAAGTACCTGTTAGCCAAGGGTGCCCCGATGGTTGTCTGCACTGCCGCCATGCTTGGTGATGCTGGGGCGGTGACTTTTTTCTTACAAGATGATCCCAGCCTTGCCAATGCCAGGGGCGCACACGACATTCCCATCATGTTTCACGCGGCCATGAGCGGTCAGACTGATGTCACCGAATTGCTATTAGAGCTACTGCAATGGTGAAGTGGCTGCTGGCTCACGGCGCTACAGATGTGAACGTGCCGAATTACGAGGGTAAGACTCCTTTGAAAGTAGCAGTGGAGAGGGATAATCAGGAAATTGCCGAAGTGCTGCGGGAACATGGTGGGAAGGAATAAGGGGCATACTGGGATTGTCAGCATGCCCCTGGATCGCTTACTTCCCCATACATTCCCTGGCAAACATCCTGACAGACTCTAAATCCTTCGCGTCGGGCATATACAGAATGATCTCCTGCGCTCCGGCTTGCTCGATCTCGGTCAGGCGTTTTCGTACGACATCAGGAGTGCCAACCAGCGCCTGTTCGCGAATGCGACCCGAGGGGATATTGCGCTGGAAAGGCGAGCTTTTTGCCCAAGCTTCCTCATCGGTTTCGGCAATGGCGCAGTTGAAAAGCACCGTCCGCCAGATGGTGTTGTAGTCGCGCCCGACGCTCTCGCAGTGTTTCTTGATAATCGAAAACTTGCGTTCAAGTCCCTCGTTGTCGAGATGCCCCACGTTACAGGCATCGGCATATTGCGCCACCAGTTTGAGCGTGACCTTTTCTCCAGCACCGCCAATGAGCAAAGGAATGTGTGGTTTCTGAACGCCTTTTGGTTGGTTGATGGCTCCATGCACAGAGTGGTACTGGCCCTCAAATTCTGCTTTCTCATCCGTCCACATTTTCAGGATGATCTGCACTGCTTCGCGTAACTGCCGCAGGCGTGTGGGTCCATCGGGGAAATCATAACCATAGGCCAGAAATTCCTGTTCATACCAGCCGGCGCCGATGCCAAAATCCAATCGTCCATGGCTCATGGTATCGACTGTGCTTGCCATCTTTGCCAGCAGCGCGGGATTGCGATAGCCGTTGCACGTGACCATTTGCCCGATACGTACGCGCTTTGTATCACGAGCAAGCGCGGCAGTGCTTGTCCAGCATTCAAAGGTCACTTCCTGCGTGGGCGTCGGTACTGTATGAAAATGGTCATAAAGCCAGATCGAATCAAAGCCCAGCGCCTCAGCCTCCTGCGCTACACGGGTCATTGTCTCATATGCCTCGACGGGATCGGGGATGCCAACCAGGTCCATGCGCCAGCCCTGTGGCACAATCAAGCCAAATTTCATTGCCATACGTGCACTTCCTTCTAACAAGCAAATAGGGGAGAATCTAACGTGGTTCTATTATATTACGTTGTGTGGCAGAATGTGGCGTCAAGAGAAAAAGATAGCATGCTTGCAAAACTCAGATAACACGCGTACGCGGTATAATATGCAAAGAAATACATGACGTTAGATAGGTAGATAACAATCAGTGCTGAAACGATTTTTGTACCGGGTATTGAGATTGCTCGTTCCGGTCTCCTTTAACATCCTCAATGGAATACTCGCCGGCAATTTACCTCCGCTGGGTTCTAGCTGTGTAATCGTGGAAGACCAGGAGCGTTTCTTGCTCGTGAAAATGCCAGGACGTCGGCTGGTCTTTCCCGGTGGTTTTATGCGCTGGCGTGAACAGCCCGCTGAAACTGCGCAGCGGGAATGTCGAGAGGAGACTGGCTTAGAGGTGCAAATGCTTGATACGATCGGTACCTATGCGACAACCAGTACCCGCATCGACCGCATGAGTTCCCTGATGATTGTATTCGCTGGTGAAGTCATTGGTGGAGCGTTGCGCGGCAGTATAGAAGGCCACCCATGCTGGCTAAACGAGGCAGATATGCGTAAAGGGCTGGACAAGTACTTCACAAGAATTCTTGAGGATTATTTTGCATATCGCCAGCAGCTCCAGGCGCAGGCTTCATTAGATACAGTGGCGCCAGACTTGAGCAATGAGTGATGAGAGAAGGCGATGCGGTATGCCGTCAGCGCCTAACTCGAAAACCGGCTGAAGAAACTCCAGATGACCACATTAGCGTCGATGGTATGGGTCGTGTAGCCCAGTTCTGGAATAGGGCTTGAGCCAGGCCAGGTATGCCCGCCGTCGCTGATGCGGTAATGCTCCACGACCGTTCCTGCCGCGCAGTCGGGCCATTGGATGCCGGTGACATCGGCCTTCTGGTAAATGACTTTATTTGTGCCCTGGCAATGGTCGTGTGCAAGCCAGACATTCAAGTAGACTTGCA
>VBFM01000383.1:2442-7403 GCA_005882595.1 Chloroflexota bacterium | reverse complement strand
TCATTACAACAGTCGAACATTTCGATTCGAAAGGAGGGTGTCTGCCACTTTCGGTAGACAGCTAAAGCATGGACAGAACACCGACACTTACACAGAAGTTTGTAGCTGAATTGCTTGGAACTTCCTTCCTCACATGGATTGGAGCAGGCTCCATTACGGCAGCGGTTTTTCTACTCAATGGTGCCAAACCTCCAACTGCATTTACTATGGCCGACCTTGGTATGATCGCCCTGGCATTCGCATTTGCCATTGCTGCGATGGTCTACACCATCGGCCACATCTCCGGTTGTCACATTAACCCCGCGGTCACGTTTTCACTGGCCGTTAGCAAGCGCATCAGTTGGAACGAGGCAGCGGTTTACTGGGTTGCGCAAATCCTGGGTGGAATTTTGGGCGCGCTAGTCATTGCACTCGGCTTTGGTTGGACGGCCGCGGCCCAGGGTGCTGGACTTGGTGCGACGGACTTTGGTAATGCAATAACCCTGTACGGAACAGGTGGTGGTTGGGTTGTAGCCATTGCAATGGAGGCGATTGGCACCTTCTTCCTGCTTATGGTCATTATGGGAACGGCTGTGGATGGTCGGGCACCCTCAGGCTGGGCAGGCTTTATTATTGGCCTGATGGTCGCAGGTGAGATTTTCGCATTTGGCCCAGTCACCAATGTGGCTCTCAATCCAGCGCGTGCGCTCGGTCCGGCCCTGCTGCAAGTTCTACTCGGCGGTAAATATGACCTTTCCCATTTGATTGTCTATTTTGTAGGTCCACTCTTAGGCGGTGTACTCGGTGTAATAGTCTATGACTTCTTGTCGCGCGGGCGCCAGGTAGCGGGTAGCCCTGAACTTGGCGGTGTTTCAGAATCCGCAGTCGAATCCCCGCGTTAGTATCGACTTGAGCTTTTAACGTCGGAAATACCTTACAAATCCTCTCAAGAAGGAGATAGACATGAAGAAACTCATCAACCGGCCAGAAGATGTGGTAACAGAGGCGCTGGCTGGTATGGAAGCGCTGCATCCCGAATTACTGCGCGTCGATTACAAAAACCAGATTATTGTGCGTGCCGATGCTCCGGTGCGGGGCAAGGTGGGCATCATCTCTGGTGGTGGAAGTGGTCATGAGCCAATGCACGGCGGCTTTGTTGGCCACGGCATGCTCGATGCAGCCTGCCCCGGAGCCGTTTTTACTTCTCCAGTACCCGATCAGATGCTTGCCGCAACCCAGGCTGTGAATGGCGGCGCAGGCGTGCTGCATGTCGTCAAGAATTACACGGGTGACGTGCTGAACTTCGAGATGGCGGCTGAAATGGCCGCGGCTGAAGGGATCGAGGTAGAAAGCGTTGTGACCAACGACGACGTAGCTGTACAGAATAGCACCTGGACGGCTGGGCGGCGCGGTGTAGGCGTTACCGTGTTGTTGGAAAAGATCGTGGGCGGCCTGGCCGAGGCGGGCGCACCACTGGGGCAGGTCGCGCAGCTGGCGCGCAAGGTGAATGATCAGGGCCGCAGCATGGGTATGGCTTTGACATCCTGCACCGTTCCGGCGGCGGGCAAGCCAACCTTTGAGCTTGGTGAAGACGAAATGGAGATTGGCATCGGCATTCATGGGGAGCCTGGCCGTCGTCGTGTCAAGCTCGCTTCCGCCGCCGAGGTCACAGAAATGCTCGCCAACCCGATTATTGAGGACCTTGGCCTCAAAGCTGGCGAGCGCGTGCTGGCCTTCGTCAATGGCATGGGCGGTACTCCGTTGATCGAATTGTACGTTGTTGCCGGAGAACTCGCTAAAATTTTGCGCGGCAGGGATATCACGATCTCCCGCTCGCTCATTGGCAGCTATATCACCTCGCTCGAAATGGCCGGTTGCTCGATTACCCTCTTGCGGCTCGATGATGAATTGACCCGTTACTGGGATGCGCCTGTACATACTCCCGCCCTGCGTTGGGGTATGTAAGGGGATGAGGCAGGGACTGAACCTTGTGCTTACCTATGATTCGTAGGGACGCGATAATAATCTTTCACAATCCGTAGGGGCGGGGGCGGACGTGGATGCGGGGATGGGACGCTTGCGTCGCCCGCCGCCCATCTAACCCCATTCATTTGAAAGATCATAATCGCATCCCTGCGAACAGATTACATAGTACAATGTATCGAGACAGGTAGTGGACGCCAGCCCCTTTCGAGATGAAATTGTGCTATTAGCATATAGGTGAGTACAGGGTTCACCCCTGAGCATCATGGAGGAGACTATGCCAATTACAACAGAGGATACCGTGCGCTGGATTAACCAGGTCGCGCTGGTGCTGCACGAAAATCGTGAGTTTCTCACGCAACTTGACTCTCCCATTGGGGATGCTGATCATGGCATTAACATGGATCGTGGTTTTAAGGCAGTGCTTGAAAAATTACCTGCGGTAGCGGCAATGGATATTGGCTCAATCCTCAAAACGGTCGGTACCACCCTGGTTTCGACGGTCGGCGGTGCAAGTGGGCCGCTGTATGGAACGGCTTTCTTACGCGCAGGTATGGCAACCTCTGGCAAGCACGAACTCTACGAAGCGGATGTCGTCAATCTACTGGAAGTTGCTCTAGAGGGCGTCAAGGCGCGCGGAAAAGCTCAGCCCGGCGAGAAGACCATGGTTGACGCGCTTACCCCCGCCCTGGCTGCCGCGAAAGAAGCAGAGGCGAAAAATCTTGGCCTCTCAGAACTTTTGCGTCGCGCCAGTGAAGGCGCCGAAAAGGGCATGAAGGCTACGATTCCCATGCTTGCGACTAAGGGGCGCGCCAGCTATCTTGGTGAGCGCAGTATTGGACACCAGGACCCGGGAGCGACCTCTAGCTGGTTGATACTGAAAACGTTAGCGGATATCTGTGGGTGAAGGATAAACGAAGGAGGCACGTCCATGGCGGTTGGCTTAGTAATCGTATCGCATAGCGCTCGCCTGGCCGAGGGTGTGGCTGAACTGGCGGAGCAAATGGCCCAGGGGAAAGTAGGCATCGCGGTGGCTGGCGGCAGTTCAGATGGGAGGTTAGGCACCTCTGTCGAGAAGATTACTGCTGCCCTGCGCCAGGTGGATGGGCCCGATGGCATCCTGGTATTGCTCGACCTGGGAAGCGCGGTCATGGCAACTGAGATGGCTGTTGAAGCGTTTCGACAAGATTCGCTGCATCCAGTCTTGATCAGTCCAGCTCCGCTTGTCGAGGGAGCAGTGATCGCGGCGGTGGAAGCTTCTATTGGGAACAGTTTGCAAGAGGTAGCTGAGGCGGCGGCCAGCGCGTATACCCTGCCGAAGTCACACACTTCCAACGTATAGCAAAGGACTACGAACGTGTCAATAGTGGAGACCAGTCTCGTCATTACCAATAAAGTTGGCCTGCACGCACGACCTGCCCGCCTGCTGGTACAGACCGCTGCGCAGTTTCAGGCGCGGATTTCGGTACAGTGCGGTGAGAAAACTGCCAATGCAAAGAGCATCCTGGGAGTACTAAAACTAGGAGCAGCGCGGGGTGACACGCTTGTATTGCATGCTGAGGGGGAGGACGCCGAGCAGGCGGTAGAAACGTTGACCAGCCTTGCGCGCCGCAAGTTTGATGAAGAGGAGTGAGTTCAAGTATGCCGAGTGAACCTCCACCATCAAATATCCCTCTACATGTAATGCCTATTTCGCCAGGTATCGCTATTGGCCCTGTACGCATCCACAGAACCAGCATATCGAACCTGGAAATAACGAAGATTCATCCCCGGCAGGTTGAAGTTGAACGGCAGCGTTTGCGCGAAGCCCTGGATGAAGCGATAGGTGAGTTAGGCGAACTGAGCGCACACGTGGCAAAGACAGTAGGGCAACAAGAGGCGGATATATTTGAAGCGCAACAACTGATGCTGCAAGACCCAGAACTTTTAACCGAAAGCGAGCATCTTATTACTTCGCAGCATTTCACTGCCGCCGCGGCGCTGCAAGAGGTTGCAGAACAGCAGGCGCGGGAGCTTGAGACGCTGGAGAATGAGACCCTCTCTGCTCGCGCTGCCGATGTTCGCGATGTTGCATCCCGTGTGATACGCCATCTCTGTGCTGAAGGCGTTGCCGCTTTGCATGGAGATGATACTCCTGTCTTGATTGTCGCGCATGATCTCACTCCTTCAGATACAGCCGGTTTTCGCCCCGGTACTATTCTCGGTATCTGTACCGTTGTTGGTGGACCAACAACGCACGCGGCCATTCTCGCTCGCGCCCTGGAAATTCCATCCGTCGCAGGCTGCGACCCACGTCTCTTAGAGACGCTCCGCGATGGTCAGCAGCTCGCTATTGATGGCACGCAGGGATTGATCTATGCTCAACCAGATGAAGAGCAGAAGCATGTATTGCGTTCATCCATGCGGGGACAGCAGCAGGAGCGTAAGGCGCGCAGGACACAGAACGAGACGCGCTGGCGTAATCGTCCCGGTTCAACGGCTGATGGCCAGGAAGTGCAGGTTTTTGCCAATGTTGGTGATGTAGAGGGAGCGCGTTCTGCTGCCGAACTGGGGGCGGAAGGTATTGGCCTGCTGCGCACGGAGTTTCTTTTTGGTGGACGGCAGGTCTTTCCCGGTGAGCAGGAGCAATTCGCCAGCTATGTGGAACTTTTCCGGGCGTTTGCAGAGCAGGCGAAGTCCGGCAAAACCATAATAGCGCGTACCCTCGATGCCGGGGCCGATAAACCCTTTCCCGCGTTGGAACCGCTAATTGGTGCGTTGCAGGAGGCGAACCCGGCGCTGGGGCTGCGTGGGGCGCGCATTCACCTGGCGCACGAAGAACTTTTGCGCCAGCAGCTGCGTGCGCTTCTGCGGGCAGGCGTCGCAACCGGTGTAGACCTGGCGATCATGTTCCCGATGATCGCTACCCTCGAGGAGGTACGTCGCCTGCGCGCTATCTATGATGATGTGAGACGGCAACTTGAAGATGAGGATGTGATGGTTTCGTTAACTGCGCAGGT
>VBFM01000383.1:0-2340 GCA_005882595.1 Chloroflexota bacterium | reverse complement strand
TGACCGTACCAATAACCGCGTCATGAGTACGTTCGGCACGCTGGAACCGGCGGTGTGGCGTTCCATCGATATGGTGGTGCGCGCAGGCCTGTCGCACGGTAAACTGGTGGCTGTCTGCGGCGAACTGGCGGGGGACCCGCGTATTGGGCCGCTACTGGCCGGCCTGGGTGTTAAGGAACTCAGTATGAGTCCGCCAGCCATGCTCAACGTCAAAGCGGCGCTGCATGAACACACAATGGTTTACTGGCAGCAACGGGCGCAGGAACTGCTCAAGGCGGAAACGGCGGCGGAGGTGCAAGTTGTGCTGCGAGACACTGACTTCCATTGAGATTCTGCTCATTCCTGGCTGGTTTTCTTCTTCCCCATGGCCCAAACTCCATAATGCCAGTCCGCAATAATGGCAACGCCCATCCGACATATACCATGATCTGGCGACCAATCAGGGAAGAGCAGCCCATTTCTTATCCTCCAGAAGCAAGGCGAACAAACCGGCCTGCCGAACCGAGATTTCCTGTCGATAATTCTGTACCCCTTACGTCTATCAATATAGTTGTTGCGTGTAGCTGAAGGAATAGAATTTCCTGGCGCTCTCTTCAGGCTACAAATGCAGGTGGGATTCGGTTATACTCTCCCTGTAGCGTTTCTTAACTCGTGCTTATTTGTCTCGTGAAGAGATGCCGGAGGGATCCAAACATGTCTGCAAATCCGCCGGAAGATCAGGTGAGGCAGGTAGCCACCCACAAATCTGTGGTTGGTAGTGTCAGATTTGATTGGATCATGCTTCTCCTCTGTAGCTGGCTTGTGGCTGGCGTGTATATCGATGGCTGGGCACATAATCACTTTAATATTATAGATACCTTCTTTACCCCCTGGCATGCCGTCCTCTACTCTGGTTTCCTGGCTGTAGCGATTTTCCTCGTGCTGACGTTCATACGCAACCTCCGCAAAGGCTACTCCTGGTGGGCTGCTCTTCCTCCAGGGTATGGAATTTCGCTCCTGGGTGTCGCAATTTTTGGCCTCGGGGGCATCGGTGACTTCTTCTGGCATGCCTTCTTCGGCTTTGAGGTTCAACTGGCGACGCTGCTCAGTCCAACACACCTCCTGCTTGCCACCGGTGGCCTGCTCATCGTCAGTGGCCCACTGCGGGCGGCCTGGCTGCGTCCAGAGACCACTATAAAGCCTCGCTGGTTTTCACAACTTCCTATGGTCATCTCACTCACATTCATGCTCTCTGCCCTTGCCTTTATCACTTCGTATGCTCATCCCTTTGTTACGCTTCCAGCTACAACAGAGTACCGGCCAGTAGGGACTGGACCCTATTACGTGTATCTGACTGATCTCGTTGAGTCCTGGGGAGTGATCAGCATTTTGCTACAGACGGTGCTGCTGATAGGAATGACTCTGATTCTCATACGACGACAAAGGCTGCCACTGGGAGCCGTCACCATAACGTTCGCCGTGAGCCTCTCACTGGCCAGTGTACTCGCGGATCTCTATTTCTTGATACCCGCGGCAGTTCTGGGCGGCCTGGCTGCTGAAGGGTTCTACAGGCTCTTAAAGCCGTCAGCAGACCGCCCTGGCCCTCTCCGCCTGTTTGTGTTTGTCGTGCCCATTTGTTTGTTCCTGTTGTACTTTCTCGATCTTAAACTGTTCAAAGTTGTCTGGTGGCCGATTCATATCTGGTTGGGGTCTATTCTCATGTCAGGCGCTGCTGGTTTGTTACTCAGCTATGTATTTGTACCGCCCCTCTCTGAACTGGCAAAGCAGCCTCAGCCATTTCCTGCTTCCCTTCGCCTGTCACGTCGCAGTATGCTGTTTGGTTTGCTAGGCCTGGGAGTAGCAGTGGGAGGCCTGATTGTTGGAGGAACTATCGCCCTGCGTCGTTCGCGTTTACCCATTGCAGGCTTTCCTAATACCACTGGAATAGAGCCGGTTTACTTCTTTCCCGCTTCTTCCCAGGCCTCGGTATACGTGCCTGTTCTATTGCACCCTACCAGTAGCGCAGTGAAGCGTGTGGTATGGTCGCCCGATGGAAAATTCATCGCCTCTGCCAATGCCGATGGGATTGTACAGCTCTGGCCTGCTACCCGCGTGTCACGCGCTTCTATAGAAACTCCGCTCTTGACCTTTCAGATGCAAAACACCGGGGTGATTGACCTGGCCTGGTCGCCTGATGGAAAGTATATCGCTTCGGCAAGTGCAGATGGAATGGCCCAGATATGGAATGCTGCCACCGGACTCCCTCTTCTCACGTATCAAGGGCATACCGGTAAGGTCTTAGCCATCGCCTGGTCGCCCGATGGCAGGCGAATTGCCACGGCTGGGGAAGATAAAACAGTA
>VBFM01000382.1:1676-6684 GCA_005882595.1 Chloroflexota bacterium | reverse complement strand
TTTCAATCCCTATAAGCGATTGAATAAATCAAGGTGGCACCACGATCCACGCGCAATTCCGCGCCGTCGTCCTTCACAACGGACGACGGCGTTTTTTATTGTTCATGTGTTCTCATGTATATTACAAAACAATTTGGAAGGAGAATGATCTATCATGCTCGATCTCGCATTTATTCGGAACAACCCGGACATCGTCAAAGAAGCCGCGCGCGTCAAAAACAACACACTCGATATCGACCACCTGTTAGAGGTTGACCGCCAGGTACTCGCCCTGCAGCGGCAGGTCGAAGAGGTCCGCGCAGAACAAAACCAGATATCGAAGCGCGTCCAGCAGGCGGGCAAAGATAAGGAGCTGCGCGACACGTTGATAGCCCAGGGCAAACAACTCGCGGAACAGATCAAAGCTTTAGAGCCTCGCCTGCGCGAGTTGGAAGATGAACGCCAGCAGTTGCTCTACTATGTCCCCAACATCCCTGATCCCAGCGCACCTATCGGCAAGGATGAGAATGACAACGTGCCTTTCAAATACTGGGGCGAGCCACCGAAATTCGACTTCGAGCCGCTCGACCACTATGCACTGATGCAAAAACTGGACGTGGTGGATATCGAGCGCGCCGTCAAGGTGGCTGGGGCGCGCAGCTACGCGCTCAAAGGCGATGCAGCGCGGCTGGAACTGGCGCTAATGAACTTCGCGATGGATCGCGTAGCTCGCAAGGGCTTCACCCCCATCATCGTACCCGCTATGGCGCGTGATTTCTGCTTCATCGGCAGCGGACAATTCCCCAAGGGACGCGACCAGGTATACGCCCTTGAGGATGAAGACCTCTTCCTGGTGGGTACCGCCGAAGTCTCGATCACCGGCATGTACAAAGACGAGATCCTCAAAGCTGAAAACCTGCCCATGACCTTCGTCGGCTACTGCCCCTGCTTCCGCAAAGAGGCCGGCACCTACGGCAAGGATACGCGCGGTGTCTTCCGCATTCACCAGTTCAACAAGGTCGAGCAGTATGTCATCTGCAAGGCCGACCATGAAGGGTCGGTGCGCTGGCACGAACAACTGCTCGCCAACTCGGAAGAACTGGTGCAGGCACTGGAACTGCCCTATCGCGTGGTGAACGTCTGCACCGGCGATATGGGCGACGGCAAAGTCGGCATGTACGACCTGGAATGCTGGATCCCCAGCGAGGGACGCTACCGCGAAACCCATTCGTGTTCGTACTTCCACGACTGGCAGGCCCGCCGCGTCAATATCCGCTACCGCGACGAGGACGGCAAGGTCCGGTTCGTACATACGCTGAACAACACCGCGATTGCATCGCCGCGCATCCTGCTGCCCCTCTTCGAGATTCACCAGCAGCCTGACGGCAGCGTGCGCATTCCAGAGGCGCTGCGGCCCTATATGGGAGGGCAGGAATACATCAGACCGAGAGAGGTGGTCAAGGCGGAGAGGTAAATAGGTGGACAAACTCAGGGGAGAGACTACAGGTAAATAATCTCTCCCCTCACACTCCTCACATCGTCATCCACATACAGCAGTCCAATGCTGCATCGCGGCTGGCGACGACGGTCGGTCGCGCTCCCCGGATTGAATAGCAACTGCCCATTATGATCCTCGTTTAAGGGGATATGGCTATGCCCAAACACCACGCAGCGCGCCATGGGGAATTCCTGGCGAGCCACACGTTCGCGGTTATGCGCATCGCCCAGGATGTGAACGATGCCAATCCGGCAATGCCCGACCACCACCTCACGTTTGATGGGTAATTTCCTTACTACCTCGTCCTCCTCAATATTGCCCTGCACAGCCACCACGGGGGCAATTGTCTCCAACTCTGAAAGCACCGACAACACCGAGAGATCACCTGCGTGAATAATTAACTCGACGCCCGCAAAATGCTGCCAGACGACATCGGGCAAGCGTTTGAAATGCGGAATATGTGTATCCGCAATAACTCCAATTTTTCTAGACATACGTTTTTCTTTCCCTATGCTCTTGAAACCAGGAACCCGAAAACCTTTTCCCACCAGAAGCGTATATACTATATACTGCTAAATATAGAAGCAGAAAGCAATCTCAATCAAACCGGCATTTCAAGGACTACCCGCGATGAAATCACTTACTGGCCAATATGAATGTGTGCACCGTTCTGGCATTGGACTCGACTACTTTACCTCCCGCATTGACCGCCTGACACTACAGGCAAATAAACGTTGTATCTTCGTCGCTCAGGAACGAAGTCGCATTGGCCACGCTGCCAGATCACTTTTAAGTGGGCAGCAAGTTGATACCAATGCTCCCGAAGTGCGGCGCGAGGGCAGGTATTCTTCTGCAGGGAATACCATCACATTCTACCTTGATGATGGCACACAGGAACAGGGACAACTCACCGCGGAAGGCATCCAGATCGGCAATGATTTCTTCGAAAAAGTGTCAGATTCGACGCTCCTTCCTCCTACACACCGCTTGAAAAGCAATATGGAAGATATCGCCAAAGGACTCAAAATCGCGGGAGCAGTTGGCGGAGCAGCCATCAAGGCAGTCAAGACCATACAGGATACGATTCAGCCTGCGCAAGGGCCCCAATCAACGCCTGCTTCTCATCCTACCTCACAAGGCGCTAACCAGCAAGCGCAGGGGTATCAGGCTCCTCAAACTCCCCCTGCCTCAACTCCTGCTCAACCCTCGTATACCGCAACACCTGAGCAAGATGCTGAAACGCTTTTCTGTGATCAGTGCGGGCAACCGGTACGCCCAGGCAAGCGCTTCTGCAATCACTGTGGGGCGAGGTTGCCTTAATTTTCTGTTCATAGCAAGCATGAGCATATAATGAAAGACTGAGTCGAGATTGGGATGCAATGTTTCAGACACTACAACAGCCCTCTCCATTTGTTCAACGCCACATTTATGCGGTATAGTATTCTTGGCAATCCTGATATCCGGGCGTAGAATCATCTGCAATTGAGAGAGGGCTACAAGGATATTCCATGCGTATCGCTATTATTTCAGACATTCACGGCAACCATCTCGCATTCGAAGCAGTGATGCAAGACTTGCGTCAACAGCCCCCGGTCGACCAACTTGTTATAGCGGGCGATCTCTGCTTGAATGGCCCATGTCCGAAACAAGTCCTGGAGCACGTGCAATCCCTCGACTGTCCGGTCATCCAGGGTAACACTGACATGGAAATCGTTACACATGCGCCAGATAAAAGCGAGAAAAAGCGTAATACTGTTAGCTGGACACGCGAGCAAATTGGAGCGGCAGGCGTTGTTTATCTGGCGTCACTTCCATTTTCTCATCGCATTGGCAACCCTGATGGCAGTGACCTGTACATTGTGCACGCCAACCCGCTGAACCTGGAAGATGCCATCTTTCCCAACGCTTCTGACAGCGTACTGGAGCATTTTTTGGGAGGACTGGATGAACGTATCGGCGTGCTGGCATTTGGACACCTGCATATTGCATACACCCGGCACTGGCGACACCTGTTGTTAGTCGATGTCGGCAGTTGCGGCATTCCACGTGATGAAGACCACCGCGCCTCCTACGCTATCCTGAATCCGCAAGGTCCGGATTGGAGTGTAGAAATACGGCGTGTGGCCTACGATGTGCAGGCAGTTGTCAAGCAACTGAAAACGTCCGGGATGCCTAACCCGGAGAAACGCATTAAAACACTGCTCGAGGCCAAATATTAAAAAACCAGGTACTCGTGTGAGTACCTGGTCTCGCATACGCGAAAGATTATTGCGTGCTCATTGAGAATGCACTAATGACATCGACATCTTCAATGGTTATGGGAACGGAAAAAGATGCCGCCTGGGCCGAAACGAGTGATTCCTCTCCCACCATTGCTTCCTCACCCAGATAACTGGCTGCATCGCCGATATCAACCAGTTGCAGTTCCTCGATAATCGCCCGCAATTCTCCGGTTGTCACCATGATTCATAACTCCTCATAATAAAAATTTGGAAAGTCCGATAGTTCAGATTGTCTAGCGCACTTCCACCCATACATCTAGCACCCTCCATCACGTAAACGCTGTGCATGATGTTTTTTCGCGATAAATATAGAGAGTATATAGTATTGGTCGGGTTGCTTTACTCACCGCAACCTCTACATTAAATAATACGTACGAAGTTACCTTTTCTTCCCTTGCTTGCATATGTGTAGTCCAAATAGGCCATAGACCCTCCATCAGCTTAACCCTCTATCACCTCTCCTCAAACATGCTATACTGACACCTGGGTCCGTATTCCGACTGCCAACGAACGATTACCTCTCCCCCGGAGAGGGTGGTTCTACGCTGCGCGTCAGGCAGTCGGAAAGGCATGCACGATAAAATGGAAGAGCGATTCCCAACCATGAAAGCCATTATCTATCATAGCCATGACGATATTCGCCTGGAAAACAGGTCTATACCAACCATCAACGAAACCGAATTACTTGTGCGAGTGCATGGTTGTGGATTGTGCGGCTCCGACATCCTCAAAATCACACAGCAGGCTCCACCGCCCGTGATCCTAGGACACGAACTAACCGGCACCATCGTCGAGTGCGGAAAAGCCGTCTCAGGTTTCGAGGTAGGGCAGCGTGTCATCGTCGCGCATCATGTCCCCTGCGGCACATGCCACTACTGCCGCCATCAGAACTATTCAATGTGCGCCGCTTTCAAAGCTTCCAATATCGACCCCTGTGGTTTCGCCGAGTACATTCGCGTCCCCACCGAACACGTGCGCCATACCACGCTGCTGCTGCCGGAGACTCTTAGCGCCGAGGAAGGCTCCTTCGTCGAACCACTGGCCTGCTGTGTGCGAGCAGTGCGGCGCACACCACTGTTGCCGGGCGATAGCGTGGTAGTCATGGGGCTGGGTTCGGTCGGCCTACTCATGCTGCAAGCCGTCAAAGGGCTTGGAGCCGGGCGCGATAAATCGGGCCCCTACGGCGCGGTACAGGTCTATGGGGTAGACCTGCTGCCCGAACGATTACAGCTCGCTCGTGACCTCGGCG
>VBFM01000382.1:0-1660 GCA_005882595.1 Chloroflexota bacterium | reverse complement strand
GATTACGCGGGCACGATAAATCGAGCCCCTACAACCCTTTGATCGGCGAACGCGGCGCGGATGCTGTGATTCTAACCGCCCCAGGAGTGCGGCCTTTTCTACAGGCGGTAGCAAGCGTGCGCAAAGGTGGCACGATCAACATCTTCGCGGCACATAACAGCACAGCCCCGCTCAATCTCGAAACCATCTACACGCAGGAACTGACCATCACCAGCAGCTACTCATCCTCGCCCGAAGATCTACGCATCGCGCTTGACTTGTTGACAGATCGAAAAGTTTCGGTGAACCGTCTTATTAGCCACCGCCTCCCCTTGGAACGATTCGACGAGGGGGTATCGCTCATGCGTGAACGCGCTGCCCTGAAGGTATATTTTTCGATAGCGCCAGACAATGTGGATTACAGCACCAATTATGAGATATAGTAAAGGCATCCCATTCTGTAGGATTGATAGTGAATGAACAAAAAGAAATTGCAGGCCAAACCTTATCAGGTCAACCAGTTTTTGAAGTTAGTCGAGCTATATGACCTTGAGTTAGGAGAGTAACTATGAAAGACTATCACATCAATATCTTCTACAGCGAAGATGATGAAGGTTACATCGCGGATATTCCCGACTTGAAGTTCTGTTCCGCCTTCGGTAGTACACCCGAAGAGGCACTTGAGCAGGTCCAGATTGCTAAGGCATCGTGGATTGAGGCTGCTCATGCTGAAGGCAGGCCTATCCCTCCACCCCGATACAAACCGGTAATCTACCATGTTGCATCTTGAACACCTACATTGCAACACTTTTTTCATAAACCACTCATATATTTTTTGAGAATGCAGGAGATGATTTTGATATGGCAAGCACACAGTATAATGTAGCAATAATTGGCGCTGGCCCAGGCGGCTACGTAGCCGCCATTCGCGCGGCGCAGCTTGGCGCTAAAGTCGCCATCGTGGAGAAACAGTACCTCGGGGGCACCTGCCTCAATGTCGGCTGTATTCCGTCAAAGGCCATGCTGCACATCGCGGAGGTGATGCACAGCATGGAAACGCTGGACGAATTCGGTATCCATCTGGACAAACCTCCCACCTTCGATATGAGCAAGGCTGTCGCATTTAAAGATAAAGTGGTCAAACGTATGACAAACGGCGTCGGCGTACTCATGAAAGGCAACAACGTCGATGTCTTTGATGGACTGGCAACCGTTGACGCCTCGCGTAACGTCACCGTCACCAAAAGCGATGGCTCTACACAGCAATTCAGCGCGGATAAGATTATCCTCGCCACCGGTTCAGTGCCGGTTATGCCGCCATTTCCGGGCATCGATGGGCGCAACGTCATCAACAGCGACAACTGCTGGAATTTACCCAAAGTACCTGAAAGCATCCTCTGCGTCGGCGGCGGAGCTATCGGTATGGAACTGGCCTGCATGTTTGACGCCCTGGGTTCCAACGTCACTGTTGTCGAAATGCTGCCAAACATCCTGGCTCCCGTTGACGAAGAGGTGCGCCGCCTGCTCGTGCGCATACTGACGAAGCGCGGCATCAACATCGTCACCGGAGCAAAAGTGGAATCCCTGGCAGACGATGGGAATCTGAAAAAAGTGGAGGCCAGCACCGAAAAAGGGCCACAAACTTTCAGCGCCGAATATGTGCTGATGGCCGTGAGCCGCC
>VBFM01000381.1:0-4878 GCA_005882595.1 Chloroflexota bacterium | reverse complement strand
AAAGGCGCGCGCAGGGATAAATTCCCGCGGGGATGCCCATGTGGACACGATACCGAAAGCATCGCTCATCAAGCCCGTATGCGCGGCATCACCATCTTTAGCCTGGGCATAGGCGACAATCCATTCATGGTCCAAAGCTTTCAGCAGATCGCCCGGCATGGCGGCGGGCAGTTCGTCTCCATCGGCGGAGCCGATACGCTGATCGACCAGGTGTTAGCCCTCATGCTCACCGAATTTGGCAAGGTGGATATCGATGGCACGGTGCTTGCTGCCTACCGACCGGCTGCAACGCCGCAATCCATCGCTGCCGCTACCGGTCTACCCATCGGCGATGTCGATGAAAGCATGAATCGCCTGCGGCAGAAGCGATTGATCTAGCATTGTAGGAGATACCTATGTCGAAACGCCCAATTCTCACAGTCGGCAGCCTGAACATGGACCAGGTGGTGCAGGTGCCGCGCATACCAGTATTAGGAGAAACTCTACTCGGCGCGGGCTCGCTCAAACTCGTGCCGGGAGGGAAAGGCGCAAACCAGGCCGTCGCGATGGCGCGCCTGGAGGCATCCGTTATACTGGCAGGACGCGTCGGCAGCGATCCCTTCGGAGAGCAACTGCTCACAGCATTACAGGCCGATAGCGTCGATACCCACCTCATCGTGGTCGATCTGCAGGAGGCCAGCGGTACCGCCTTTATCTTTCTCGCGCCCGACGGCGACAATGCCATCGTGGTCGCGTCAGGAGCCAATATGCGCGTAGGTGAGGACGCGCAGCAACTCACCCGTATCTACGAGACCATCCCCCAGGCAGCCGCGCTGGTCTTGCAACTGGAGATACCACTAGAAACCGTCAAAAACCTGGTTGCCGAGGGGCATAAGGCTGGCATACCCGTTATCCTAAACCTCGCGCCCGCCCAACCACTTTCCTGGGACATTCTCGAACAGCTCACCGTCCTGATTGTCAACGAGACCGAGGCCGGTATGCTCAGTGGGCAGCGTGTCGACTCGCTTGAAGATGCTCGCATTGTAGCAACCGTGCTGCATGAACGGGGTATCCCTATGGTTGTAGTAACGCTGGGTGCTCAGGGCGCATTGCTCGCCACATCAGATCACGCGGGAAAAACGCAGTGCATCCACCAACCCGCGCCCCGTGTCCAGGTCATCGACACCACCGCCGGGGGCGATTGTTTCGTGGGCGCTTTCACAGTGGCCCTAACGGAGCAGCAATCCCCGCCAGAGGCGTTACGCTTCGCGGTCTATGCCAGCGCGTTGAAAGTGACCAAATTCGGCGCGCAATCGGGTTTGCCTACGCGCAAGGAAGTGGATGCATTTCGTTTATAATTAGCCAGGGCGACTGGTGACAAAGAGAGGTTCTATGTACCGCATTATCCTTGATACCGACCCTGGCATTGACGATGCTTTGGCCTTGTTCCTGGCTCTGGCTTCGCCCGAAATTCAGCTTGAGGCCATTACGACCGTGAGCGGCAATGTGCATGTAGACATCACCACACGCAACGCCCTGGCCTTGCTCGAACTGGCGGGACGAACCGGCATCCCCGTAGCTCGCGGGAGTGATCGCCCGCTTGTGCGCGAGACAGTCATCGCTGACTATGTGCATGGACGTAACGGGCTGGGAGAAGTTCTGCTGCCTGAACCACAACGGCAACCCACCGGCAAACATGCCGTAGATGTGATCATCGAGCAGATTATAGCGGCACCTGGAGCCATTACACTCGTCCCCATCGGGCCGCTCACCAACATCGCTCTGGCAGTACGCCGCGAGCCGCGCATCGCGCAACATGTGCGCGAGGTCGTCATCATGGGCGGCGCACTGCGTGTTCCTGGCAACGTGACTCCCTGTGCCGAATTTAACTTTTATGCTGATCCGCATGCCGCGCATATCGTACTGCACGCGGGCTGGCCTATCCGCCTGGTCTCGCTCGATGTCACCAACCATACAGACATGCAACGCGAGCAGTTTGCCGTCCTCGCCGCGAACGGTCATCCCGTAACGCAAGCTATGAAGAGCATGGTCGATTACCACCTTGACGAATTTGGCAAGCCGCGCGGCATCACCGCCTTCCACATGCACGATCCACTATGCCTGGCGGCTGCTATGCACCCCGAACTTCTCACCTGGAAACCCGCTTACGTCGATGTAGAACTGGCGGGCACGCTCACGCTCGGCGAAAGCGTCGCCTATTTTGAACAAACAGAAGACATCGACCCGTCACTGGAACACCTTCATCCGTCGAATGTACTGGCCTCTGCCGGTGTCGATGCCGAGCGGTTTATCCAGCTGTACATGGAGAGGATACAAACAACCTTCCTTTGACAAGCTTCGCACTATAGGCTATCATAAAGGAAAATAACCCTTATAAATTCACATGGTTTCAGCAGTAAAGGAGCAAAACGCCATGGCAGTCATTAACGAAGCAGAAGTCATGGACGCGCTACATGAATGTTACGACCCCGAAATTCCGGTCAATATTGTTGACCTGGGGCTTATCTATAACGTTGATATAAATGATGAGGCAGGACACGTCGATGTTACTATGACCCTCACGGCTATGGGATGTCCAATGGCTGGCGATGTCATCTCCGAAGTCGAAATGCGCGTAGGAGAAGTTGAGAACGTCAAGTCCTGCAAAGTCAATATGACCTTCGATCCTCCCTGGTCACCCGATAAGATGACCGAAGACGCCAAATGGGAACTTGGCATGATTTAAGACCTCATCCGCAAAGCAGTTTATTGATTGCTAAGTCGGATGAGAGGTAGGTGATTGTTATGGCATATGCAGGTCCTCCAGATGGAGGGGACATTCGCGCAACGTTAGCGCTTAGCCAGGATGAAGTACAGACCGGCAGCACTCGCACACTCAATCTCCCAGGCGGACGCCGCATTACCGTATCGATCCCTGCTGGCATTCGTAATGGAGAAGAAATTCGTCTCAAGGGTCAGGGCGAACCCGCGTGGGCTGGTGGACCCGTTGGGGATCTTATACTGACCGTTTCGGTTCCTGTTGACTCATACACAGGACAATCGAATCCGGGCTTTAACCAGAACTCACCAACGGAATACGTTCCCTCGCCCTATTTCCCACCCACCTCCTCGTCTCCAGATTACCCGCCCGCAACCACACCAGGCTCACCCTATGCTCCTTCTCCTTATACGGCATACCCGCCTCAGCCGGGCTATACCGCGACAACTCCGGCGAGCGACTATGCCAACCACACGCCACGCACACAGACACCGCAGGAACCCGTCTTCCTGCCCCAGGACAGAACTGCCTACGCTGATCCATCACAGTATCAGGCCTATCCACAACCAGGACAGCAGCCATACTCGCCGCCGCCGCAGCAACCGCAGCCACCCAGGCGGCGCGGCATCTCACCGGCCATCATTATACTGATCATCGTGCTGGTCTTTCTGCTGCTCGCGGGCAGTGGACTGATCTATTATGTAGGCGTCTATCAACCCAAGGTGATGCATGACCAGGCTACCGCCACCGCGCAGGCGCAGCAATCGGCAACGGCCCAGGCAAACAACCAGGCTACGGCCGCGGCCGCGGCAACCTCGACAGCCATAGCCCAGGCCACCGCCAATGCTCAGACCACTGCTAACGCCCAGGTTACCGCTACCGCCAACGCGCTCCAGAGCATCTTGAGCAACGCTATGAGCGGGACGCCGACCTTGAACGACCCATTGAGCGCACAAACAAACAGCCAGTGGGATACGCTCGCACCCGCCAATTCCTCCGTAGGAGGCAGTTGCGCCTTTACCAATGGCGCTTATCACTCGAATATGCCGCAGAAAGGCTACTTCCAACCGTGCTACGCGCAAACGCCGAACTTCACCAATTTCGCCTTCCAGGTCGATATGACCATTACTCAAGGAGACGAAGGCGGTATCCTCTTCCGCGCCGACCCTGCCAACTCCAGGTTTTACCTGTTCCGCATCGCCCAGGATGGCACCTACGACCTCTTTCTCTATACCAATAGTCAGGGCAGCCAGGCCCAGAGCTTACTCAGCAATACGGCTCAGAACTTCAAGAATGGCCTTAACCAGACCAATACCATCACTGTCGTGGCTCAAGGTGGCAATCTGTACTTCTACGTCAACGGCCAGTACCTCAATAGTGTCAGCAATAATACCCTCACCTCCGGCAAAATTGGGGTCTTCGGGGAAAGCAGTACTGGCCCCACCGATGTCGCCTTCGCCAACGCGAAAGTCTGGCAATTGCCATAGATAAGAAGAGGGAGCTGATTGACAATCACAGGGCGACTGCGATGGCCGCCCTGGCTGTCAGAAATCGCACTTGACAAATAACAAAACCACTGCTACACTGATATCAACAAAAAAAATCGGCTACGAACGGGACGAGTACCTTCTACTGGTAACAGAGAACTGCGGGATGGTGCAACGCAGCAGCCGGCACGAAGGGAAATCCACCCGCGAGCCAGCGCGATAAGCGCCAACGGCAGCCCCCGTTAGCGGGCAGGAAAGTTTCAATCCCTATAAGCGATTGAATAAATCAAGGTGGCACCACGATCCACGCGCAATTCCGCGCCGTCGTCCTTCACAACGGACAACGGCGTTTTTTATTGTTCATGTATTCTCATGTATATTACAAAACAAATTGGAAGGAGAATGATCTATCATGCTCGATCTCGCATTTATTCGGAACAACCCGGATATTGTCAAAGAAGCTGCGCGCGTCAAAAACAACACACTCGACATCGACCACCTGTTAGAGGTTGACCGCCAGGTACTCGCCCTGCAGCGGCAGGTCGAAGAGGTCCGCGCAGAACAAAACCAGATATCGAAGCGCGTCCAGCAGGCAGGTAAAGACAAGGAGCTGCGCGATACCCTGATTGCTCA
>VBFM01000380.1:7901-8343 GCA_005882595.1 Chloroflexota bacterium | reverse complement strand
ACGAGCTTCGAGGGCGCCGGATTGCCCATCGTGGACGCGGTAATCGCCAGCGGTTTCGCGCCGTCGAAAGGGGCGGCGCGCCGCTTGATCGAAGGCGGAGGCATCTATGTCAATAACCGCCGCGTGGCTGATGTTTCGGCGATGATCGGTCTTTCTTCTTTGATCGATGGGCGCTATCTTGTCTTGCGCAAGGGGGCGAGAGAGTATCATTTGGTGCGCGCGGTATGATCTGTTTTCTGTATGGGGAGTGTTATTTCTCCCCATATAGAAAACAGCAGATCACACCGCGCGTACCAAATGATACTCTCTCGCCCCCTTGCGCAAGACAAGATACTGCCCATCGATCAAAGAAGAAAGACCAATCATCGCCGAAACATCAGCCACGCGGCGGTTATTGACGTAGATGCCGCCGCCTTCGATCAAGCGGCGCGCCGCCCCTTTC
>VBFM01000380.1:7377-7883 GCA_005882595.1 Chloroflexota bacterium | reverse complement strand
AGTTTTTCGCCCGCCGCGAGACGTCGGCCAAGCTGGTGGTTGCGACTGAGAGGACTGGCGCAGGTGACGATCAGGTCGCCAATGCCCGCGAGACCTGCAAAGGTAAGGGGATGCGCGCCCGCCGCGATGCCCAGGCGGGCCATCTCTGCCAGCGCGCGCGTCATAAAAGCGGCTTTGCCGTTCTCGCCATAGTTCATACCATCGCTAAAACCCGCGCCGATAGCCACAATGTTTTTCAGCGCGCCGCCGAGTTCTACACCCACTACATCGTTCGACGTGTATACGCGAAAACGTGAGGTGGTCAAGAGCGTGCGCCCGCGCACTGCGACTGCTTCATCATAGGCCGCTATGACTGCGGCAGTTGGTTTCCCCTCGGCCACTTCGAATGAAATACTGGGGCCGCTCAGCGCCGCGATGCGATTGTTCAACGCGGGAATTTCTTGCTGGATGACCTCGGTCATGCGCTTGAGGCTGCTGATCTCGATCCCTTTGCTGCAACTCACACA
>VBFM01000380.1:5869-7305 GCA_005882595.1 Chloroflexota bacterium | reverse complement strand
ATATCGGAGGTGACTTGCAGGCTGTCGGGAAAACGAAAGCCGGGCAGGAATAAGCTATTTTCGCGGCGCTGCTGTATCTCGACCGCGCGTTCGGGCCGGTGTTCCCACAGCATTACCTGTGCGCCTTCATTTGCCAGTAAAATAGCCAGGGTTGTACCCCAGGCGCCGCTGCCGATTACACCAACTGCTGCCATAGCATATCCTCCAGGCTAGCAGGGCGACTCTGGTGGTCGCCCCGGAAATCACCGATCCTGCCTGGCATGTCCCTGGGAATTTTCTGCCGGGCTTTTATGATACGCTTGCGGATTCGTTGATTCTTCTTCGTATATCGTAGGTTTCAGGATGCCGACATATGGCAGGTTGCGGTAGCGCTGGGCGTAGTCGAGGCCATAACCAACCACAAAGCGGTCAGGTATCTGAAAGCCGGTATAGTCTAGCTCAACGGGCTTGATGCGCTCCCTACCCTTATCAAGCAGTGCGCAGACACGCAGGCTGAGCGGCCTGCGTTGCCATAAGACATCCATCAGATAGTGCAGCGTCTGACCGCTATCAACGATGTCTTCAACGATCAGGACGTGCTTCTGCTGCACCGGCCCTTCCAGGTCTTTGAGAATGCGCACAATGCCGCTCGACTCGGTGCTGTTGCCATAGCTGGAGACGGCCATATAGTCAATCTCCAGGGGCAGCTCGATCGCGCGCGCCAGATCGGCGATAAATGGCACGGCTCCTTTCAGTGTCCCAAGTAACAAGAGATTCTTGCCCCGGTAGTCAGCAGTAATTCGCTTGCCCAACTCCACAACCTTGGCCTGAATCTCCTCGCTAGATACCAATATCTCTTCAATGTCTTCGTGCATGTCCACCTCGAAAAAAGAAAATTAATGCTCGCTCACGGCGCTTTTGGAATGATGGATAAACGCGCTACGTGTTCGGTGTTGCTTGTCAAACGTACCCGTTCGTCGAGACAGAGTCCCGCCAGCCAGATGCAATGCGACGCTGAAAAAAAGAGGGGGATGAACTCGCGCTCTGGGCGCGCGATGTGATAATCCACTAAAATATCCTGCACTTTTTTTTCATGCGTCATGCCTAATGGCTGGATGCGGTCACCCGGACGCCTTGTGCGCACCTGCAAACAGGTATCAAGATTTTGAGCATCTACATATACAACATAACGACTATTTGCAAGTAATCGCCACACTTCCGGCCAATCCGCGTGGCTCAGGGCTGTTTTCACCTCTTCCATCAATGTCCCTGTAAGCAGTTCGGCCCTTGCGATCCAGGGCGTTCCTGGAATGGCCACCTCGCCGGGAAGAGGCAACGACGCCTCTGAAACATCCGTAGGGGCGAGAGCGGCGGACGTGGGGTTGGGAGGGCCTTTAGGGTCGCCCGCGTCCTGTTGATCTCGCTGATATCTTGGAGAAACACGGCCACCTCCCCAC
>VBFM01000380.1:5027-5761 GCA_005882595.1 Chloroflexota bacterium | reverse complement strand
TCTGGTGTAGAGAGACGTTCGAAGGTGAGGTTGTATAAAATGCGTGTGACGCGCAGGTTTTGGGGAAGGTGCAGGGTGCGCTCTTGCCGGTCGGCAGGGCGGTGCAACAAATCTTCTATGAGCGCGTAATGGCGAATCTCTAAGGGGGATTGACCCTGGCAAAGACGCGCCGTGGCCCGCCGCAATAGATGTCGCAGCAGGGCTGGAGGTAGTTCTATCAATGCCTGCGCATTCAATGTGATGGCTTCATCCTGCTCTTTGGTGACGACCTGGGGCCAACATGCATCGACCTGCGTTTCAATATAATCCAGGTCGGCGCGTAGAACCCCGGCATTGCGCAGAAGGGTGTCACGAAAACCTGGATTGATGGATTCCATGAGAGGGAGCAGTTGATGCCGGATGCGGTTCCGTAGAAATGCCGCGTCGGCATTGCTCAGATCTTCCACCGGGACGATGCCATGCTCCTGGCAGTAAGCCGTCGTTTGCTCGTGGCTCACTTCCAGTAATGGGCGGATGATATCCTGCTGGCGCGGCAGCATACCGACCATACCGGACAGTCCGCTTCCACGCAGCCAGTGGAGCAGCAGCGTCTCTACCTGGTCATCGGCGTGATGCGCAACCGCGATTGGCCGCCCTTGCGCCACTTCGCGCAGGAAGCTATAGCGCGCGATACGTGCCGCGTCCTCTAACGAACGGTGTTCCGCTTTTGCCAGCGCGGGCACATCGATTTTCCC
>VBFM01000380.1:0-4982 GCA_005882595.1 Chloroflexota bacterium | reverse complement strand
GTGCGCTAGCTTCACCACGCAGTTGGTGATTGAGGTGTGCAGCGTGCAGTTGCACATGCGCATAGCGTTTGCCCGTCCCGCAGAGCTGGTGCAGGAGGTGCAGCAGGCAGAGTGAATCGGCCCCACCGGAAACAGCAACGATAACCTTGCCGCCAGAAGGGAGCAGTGAATGCCGGTTGATGTAAGCTTCGATAATATCTAGCATGTTCACGCTCGATATGATAGGATAGTATAGATTATACACGACGAATATTATGTAGAGGAACGAGAAAAGGCCTCTACATGGAAAAGTTCGTCCGGTTTCGAAGAGTGTAGGGAATAGACAACGTATGGCAATTCACACCGTTATTACATCAGAGAATCCTATTCTACGACAGAAAGCAAAAAAGGTACACCGTTTTGATCCTTCGATGCAGAAGCTGGTCGAAGATATGTTTGAGACCATGCACGTCTCGCATGGTGTAGGGCTGGCGGCCCCACAGATCGCCCTCTCGATTCGCCTGTTTGTGGCCGAATTTGAAGATCACAAGGTGGCAATGTTCAATCCAGAGATCATTAAAGCAGAGGGGGAAGAACTCGGCACGGAGGGATGCTTGAGTATCCCCGGCTACGTTGGAGATAATATCCGGCGCGCGACCTCGATTGTGGTCAAGGGCCAGGATGTGCGCGGCAAACCCATGCGCGTGCGCGCCGAAGGCTGGTTCGCGCGTGTCCTCCAGCATGAAATCGATCACCTCGACGGTATCCTTTTCCTGGATCGCCTGGATCGCCCCGAAGACCTGCGCGAGATACTCGAGGGTGAGCTCGAGGGGGAGGAAGCAGAGCCAATCCTGGAGTAGAGACGAGAACAATAAAGACGGCCCGCGAAGCACGGGCCGTCTTTATTGTTCTCGTCTCTACTTCTGTTGTCGTCTCAACATGGGGATGATGTTCTTGCCAAGGGCGCGTTCACATCCCTTACACACGTAGAATCCTTCTTCTTCGCGATACTGGAGATCGGTCACAGTATGGTGCAGGTAGCAGATGCCGCAGCGTGTGCTATCGGCCTGGCTTGCGACCTGGCGATCTTGCGCGAATAACTCTTTCAAGGTGGCGATCAGGTTGTCGAAGTCAAGCGAACCTGAGTAGCTCCGACCTGGACTGATGGCTGGCAACATGCCAGTGGGATTATTGGCGCGTATCTCGCGGCGACTGACAAACGAACTACTGTTACCCGCTCCAGAACCACTATCCGATGTATAATTCATGCCCTAAAAGGCCTCCGACGTAAACTGTTAACCAGGGTTAATACTTCACTTATTGTAGCACATTCTTCCTATTTTTTCTACAGTTTTTTCAAAGCGCTGCCTCTGGCTTCCCTGGCTCGTCTAGACGTTGCTAGGATGACCTAGGGGGTTTCGCTTTTTGCAAAGAGTTTTGTAATGATGACCCCATCTATTTTAAAGGACACCTATTTGACATAATCGAGAAATTAGTCTCAAGTTATCCACAATTTAGAACGTTTGTACACATACTTATCCACATTTTCATCCATACCTTCTATAGCCTAATAATTTCCGAGTATCATATCGCTGAACGTGAACAACCATACCATCGATTGTTTGCGGAATTGCGAGAAAAAGCACAAACATAAGGACAGTTGGTATCTCCAACCGTCCTCATGAAAACTGCGCACAGGTGTCCGTATTCTTCTCTAGTGAGATGGAGGTGTGGGCTTATCCATAATGCTGATATCGGCTGGATGCCCGGGCGCTTTCGCCGTTCCAAAGAAGCTCTCCGAAGGTTCTCCAGGAGTCGGGTGTTTGGTAGCGTTCCCGCTGGTGGCCCCCTCCGTGCTAACGATGGAACCTTCTACGAGCTCTGTACCGTGAGGAAGATCAGAGTTATTTGCTCCACAGCTAACCAGGATAGCGACGGCTTCTTGTTCTCTCCCCTCGGCTCGAACATGCACAAGAAAACGCTGTGCAGACGTTGGATCTGCAACGAGAGAGATAACATCTCCCTTTTCGGATGTTCCAGATGCAACGAGAGCGGAACTTTTTTCCTCTTCTGCTCCAACTGGATTGTACTCGGTCAATTCGATAGTATTCTCGCCTATACCTGCCTGCCTGAGCGCCTCTATCGCCTGGTCTGCGTGGGCGCGATCTCGAAAAACGCCTACAATGTTTGAATACTTCGCTGTGTCTGTGCCCATACTATCCATAGTATCCATAGGGAACTCCTTTCTTTCTCATCTCATTTGAATCTATGTCTACCACGTGCTAGTTTGCCTCATGGTTTCAGCGCGCCAATCACCGGTGAGGTAAGAGAGAGGGAATGGTAAAGAAACCTCAACCCGAATTTGGTACTTTCCTACCATTTTTTGATCATTTTAGGCGAATTGGTAGAGTTAGTTATGCTACTATGCCAGCGTAGTACCAAAACATATTCAAAACGTATCACTACGTTTCAAATAATTTCATGGTGATCCATGTCTGGCTTCTGTTCTCATGAACCTGTTGTTGAAGGTACGTCCTGAACGCGGACTGAGATAGCGTTAAAGCGTTAAGCAGACCTTTGCGAGACGAGCAAAATTCTCAGAGAAGCAGCTACTTTGCTTACAGGGATATTTGAGGATTCACGACAGGAGAACATGACGACATGGAAAACTGTCATCATGATGGCAAGTTGAATAGCGCTGCATTGGCGCATATCTCTATTTGACCCGCGCTTCTAGCTAAAAGGAGAAGTTCTCATGCGAAAGCATTTAGGCAAGCTTTCTATACATCGATCACGACGCCGTCGTCTCTCGCCCTTAGCACTCGTAGGCATTACGGTGTCTACTCTTCTGATCCTGGCAGTAACTGGAGTAGCATTTGCAATGCCACAAGTATTTTCTTCCCATGCGGCAGATGCCGAACACCAGCAGCAACACCATCAAAAGCATAAACATAAACAGGAGCAAGATCAACAGCAAAAGCAACAACAAAATCAGCAACAAGATCAACAACAACAAAAAAAGCAGGATCAGCAGCAACAGCAACAACAACAACAACCGCAAATGGTCAATTGTACACTGACTGTGCCTGCCAACCCGTTGACAGCACAAGGGCTTGCAACGCCATATGTGCTTGGTGGTGGATGCGATGAGGCAAATAAAATGCAGGCGGCATTTGTTCAGGGAGCAGTTATTGATCCTGCAGGCAACATTTCGATCTATAACCCCCTTGTCGTCAATGAAGATCAACAGCCAGCAGTGGCCCCGGTAGTACCCAATATTCCCCCTGGGTCTACCGTGGGTCTCTGGTTTGGGTTCAATGGTAACAACCTCACCCTCCAGGGTATGGATGGCAGCTTGCAGCAAGGCAGCTGTGTCAATGGTAGTGATGGCTCTATTTTCGGGCAATTCGCTTACTGTAATGCACCGGCCTTCTTTCAGGCGGCCAATGCAGCAATGGCAGCGGGCAAGATTAATCCCAATCCTGCTAAGGCAGCATTAGGGATGGGGAAAGATGGACTTACTTGCCCGAGCGTCCGTGATTTTGGGGTGGTAGACCAGGACCAGAGTGATAATGTGACAACCACCTATATGATAAATGGCGCTCAGCAGGCCAATGGTAGTGATAACCGCCTGCTGGCTGTGGCCCTGGATGGAGCGCTTGGCTGTACGCCGCTCATGGCGCCTGACCTGGCTCACCCTGGGCAGATGACCACGGCATTGCCACTCAATGAGCTACAGGCATCAGCGCATCAAGCAGCGCCTCGAGCTCTTGTGCCCCTGGGTGATCCGATGACACTGCTGAACAACGAGCCTGACACGGCGAAGACCGATATCTACCGTATGGGAGTGGATCAGCCACTGGTAGCAGCTTCAGATAATGGCAATACCACTGCCTATTGCAACCATCTCTTCAATGTGGCACCACCACGCCTGGTGACAGACGCTCTACTGACAGGGGCGGCGAATTCACCCGACCCGGCAGCAGGCAATACCCTCTTCACCTTCCTGGCGCAGCGTTTCCAGACCACTTTTGAAGGGCCACTTGGTACCGGACTGCAATGTACCGCAGCGAACCAGGGCCCTGTTCAGGCGCAGAAAGATGCAAATGGTGTGGCAATCTCGGCTACCATTACCGTGAACGGTCAAACCCAATGCTTCGATAGCATGGGCAATAAAGTGGATATGGCTGTTTGCATGAACAATGCCAATCCCACGAAGACTGATAATAATAACAACAACAGCAATGACATGAAGCAGCCGGATCAGGGTTAATATAACCCTGATCCCCTATCTCAGGTAGGATACGCGTGCCGCTTCTCATAGTAATACGAGTAATTCCCCGGATACGTCCTTACCGTTCCATCCTCCTCAATCGCGAGAATCTTCGTGACGATCTTATCGAGGAAGTAGCGGTCATGCGAAACGGTCAGCACCGTCCCCTCAAATTCCTGCAGCGCAGCTTCCAGCACCTCAACCGAAGCAATATCCAGGTTGTTGGTTGGTTCGTCCAACAATAGGAAGTTGGCGTCGGTGAGCATCAGGCGCGCGATTTGCAGGCGGCTCTTCTCGCCACCGCTCAGGCGGTGGATAGGGGTGCGGATATCATCGTAGGAGAAGAGCAGGCCGCTCAAGAAGCTGATGGTCTGCGGCTCGTTCATGGGTTTGATCCTGCGAATGAAGTCCAGCGGCGTGCTGTCAAAAGGCAGCGTTTCCTGCTCCTGGGCGTAGTAGCCGGCGACCACGCTGGCCCCGGTCTTGACCGTGCCGCTATCTGCCGGGAGTATGTCCAGCATGGTTTTGAGCAGGGTAGTTTTGCCGCTGCCATTCGCGCCCACAATACCCACCCGTTCACCATAGAGCATAGTGAAGTCAAAGGGCTGGAACAGCACGCGTCCATCGTAGGCTTTGCTCAAGCCCTGAATTTCCAGCACCTTCTTGCCGCTACGGTCAGCATCCAGGTTGACCTTGATCTTGTCGCGCATCAATATGGGTTTATTCACAG
>VBFM01000379.1:8235-8584 GCA_005882595.1 Chloroflexota bacterium | reverse complement strand
AGTGGGCGAAGATGATAGCGATGCTTTTTGCGTGTTCAGCCAGGGCAGCGTCCAGAAAAGCCAGCGTTTCCTGGGAAAAGATCACATGTATATTCTCTCGCAGCGGGTCGGGCTTGTAAGGGTCGGGCTGATCGAGCATAATGCACACGACCTCGCTTCCCTCCCCAGCCGTCCATGCATAACGCACCGGCATATCCCAGGCCGCGCTGAACTCTGCGGCGGTATGAACGGTATCTTCTCTACTTTCAGCGTGAAATTCGTGGTTGCCGATACCGGGATAGAATGCAATATTGCCCAATTGTGCCGCGATATCCTTTGTAGCCAGGGTATAATTCTCTCGTGCTCCCGT
>VBFM01000379.1:5228-8187 GCA_005882595.1 Chloroflexota bacterium | reverse complement strand
CCCCCTGGTCTAACCACAGGCTGCGCGCATCCTGAAACATCGGAGCCAACCGCCGCGCGTGCATGGCATGCCATTGATCGCGCGCCCGGTAGTGCAGGTCGCCAAATGCCCAGAAGTACAAGAGCTCTTCACCTTGCTCATTACTGACCATATAAGCTCCTTCAATCAAAATGTTTGTCCTATTGTAAACCAAACGTATTAAGTGGTTGTAAAGGTTCTCATTAATCAGCACTTGAATAGTTACCCTGAAATAACATGAACCGAACGATGAACAATCTGTTATAATGAAAGTCACCTGAAAATCTGATACTACTGGCGAATTTCCTCCGCGTCATTGTAAGGGCGGGGGAGGAGCAGATGTGGGGTTAGGACCCTTGCGGTCGCCCTGGAGTTCGCTAGCACTATCAAACCTTGGGAAGTATAATGAGGAGCAAACAGCATGGCGCAGGACGCCGCCAGGCAAAACGACATCCTGGCAACCATCGAAGCTGAAAAAGTACGCTTTGTCAACCTGGAATTCACCGACGTAGTCGGAATGGCAAAATGCGTCACCATACCCATTGAGCAATTTCCCGATTGCCTGGCGCACGGTAAATGGTTTGATGGCTCCGCCCTGGAAGGATTTGCGCGTGTCGCCGAAAGCGACATGTACCTGGTACCCGACCTCAGCACTTTCGCTGTTTTACCAGGAAAAGTGCGCCCCCTGACACCCCTTGAACAGGCTCCACGAAGTACTGTAGACGACTTATCTACCGCGGAGGATGTTGTTGCTCGTATCATCTGCCATGTGCGCGCCCCGGATGGCGAACCCTTTGACGGCGACCCACGGGCCACACTCATACGCGCCCTTGATGTCGCGCACTCGATGGGTTACGATTTTCTAGCGGCCCCAGAACTGGAGTTTTTCCTGTTGCAGAATGACGAGACAACTCCCAGGCCACTTCCCCATGATCGCGGCGGCTATTTTGATCTCTCCACCGACCTGGCCGCAACAGTGCGCCGCCAGATGGTTGAGGCGCTCCAGCAGATGGGCATTCGCATCGACGCCAGCCACCATGAAGTTGCCGCGGGTCAACACGAACTGGACCTTGAAACGGGTCATGCCTTGCCCATAGCAGATGCATTGGTAACCGCCAAATATGTCCTCAAAGCCATTGCTGCGCAGCACGGCCTGTACGCTACCTTCCTTCCCAAACCATTCTTTGGCGTCAATGGCTCCGGTATGCACACCCACCAGCAGTTAATTCACCACTCAACCGGGCAGAATGCCTTCGCGGATGAGCATGGCGAGTACGGCCTTTCGGATATCGGGCGCTACTTTATCGCCGGGCAACTGGCCCATGCACCTGCCATGTGCGCCATCCTGTCACCCCTGGTCAATTCATATAAACGCCTGGTGCCTGGCTATGAAGCGCCCGTCTTCATTAATTGGGGGCGTGTCAATCGCGAAGCCCTCATTCGTGTTCCTCGCCCCGGCACAGACCGCCAGTTGACCGCCCGTATCGAACTGCGCTGCTGCGACCCTAGTTGTAATCCATACCTTGCTCTAGCCGTCATGCTGCGCTCCGGACTGGATGGCATGGCGCGCAAGTTGCCGCTTCCACCCGCGATGGATGAAAGCCTCTTCCTGCGCGACGAAGGCGAACGCCAGCGCCACCGTTCCAAACTGCTCCCCGCTACCCTCGGCGAAGCCCTCGACGCGCTGCGTGAAGATACCCTGATCCGTGACACCCTGGGCGATTCAATCTACGAAGGTTTTCTCGAAGCAAAAAGCATCGAGTGGACGGAATACCGCAAACAAGTACACGCCTGGGAGCTAGAACGATACCTTCCAGTCTTTTAGAAAGAAAATGGGTTGCCCTTCGGGGCAACCCACCCTACGCCTCATGCGGGCGCACAAGCCAGTACCGCCCATTCTCACGCATCATAATCCGCTCATCGATCATCTCGCGTCTCAGGCTCGCAACGTCATCATGAAACTGCCTCAGAATGGCGTTGACCTCTTTCTCTTCATAGAGCCGTCCCCATTCAAAGGACCGCGCCAGCTCTTCCATGACATAACGCCGCTTCTTATACTGCGCCGGAATGCTGACCAGCCGACCATCCTTGAGGAATGTGGCCACTACACGCGCCCGCTCGTCACTCTTCGGTGGCAGCGGATTGCTGGCAAAGAGCATCTTCGCCACGTGCTGCGTGCTATCCGCCAGGCGCTGAATACCGTCACTATCCAGTTCATAATAGCGATAGTTATCCTCGCGCCTCATCTTCACCAATCCCGCCGTCACCAGCGCCGCGATATGATGCGAGATGGTCGGCGGTGAGACATCCAATGCCTGGGCCAACTCTTGCCCATACATAGGACGCTCACCCAGCAGCCCAAGAATGCGTATGCGCGTCAGGTCTGCCAGCGCTCGCCCCAGCACCACCAGTGACTTCATCTCTTCAGATGAGAGCGATGTTTCTTTGGTAATGTTTTCCTGTTCGTTTTCCATCCTTATCACCTCTTTCACGATCATACAATTAGACAATTGTCTAATTGTATGATAAACGAAATGGGACGAAATGTCAAGGGGAATCACTACTCTCTCTTATATTGCACTGCATCCCTGTACACCTGCTCATACGCATCGATCATGGCATCTAAGGCGAACTTCTCTTCAACATGCGCCCGGCAGCTAGCACGGGGAATGTCGTACAGGTCATCGACCAGCGCAGCTGCATGAGTAAGTTCACCCTCTTCGACAAGAAAGCCTGTCTCGCAGTGGCGAATGATCTCTTCAGCCGCGCCGCGCCGGTAGGCGATTACGGGTGTCCCGGTCGCCATTGCTTCAACAGCGGTCAGTCCAAAGGGTTCGTCCCACTCAATCGGAAAGAGCAGCCCCAGCGATTGGCCCATGATCTTCCAGAGAGCCAGCCGCTCCAGCTGCCCCAGGTAGGTGACGCGATCACCTGCTGCCTG
>VBFM01000379.1:0-5173 GCA_005882595.1 Chloroflexota bacterium | reverse complement strand
GGCAATCTCGATGGCCGCCTCAACGCCTTTTTCCGGGGAAATACGTCCCGCGAAGAGCAGGGGAGCCTCTTTTGACGGCTTGGGCGAGAAAGGAATGGCATCCAGGTCCAGCCCGTTGTAAATCACGGCATCGATAGAGGTGTATGGCTCGTAGGTGCGAGCGCAGGCATGCGAGACAGTGATCAAGGTGACGGGATGACCCTGCTGATCCAGCACGCGCAGAGCTGTATTGATTTCTGGCGAGACCGCCGGAAGATGCAGTGTATGCAGCACGGGAATATCCTGAATCAGCGGACTGCAGGCATAGGCAGGCCAATCGAAGGCATGAACGTGGACGACATCAAACTCATCGCTGCGCCGCTGCAAGTCGAGAAAAAGATCGAGGAAGAGGTTAGCCTGGGTAAAGAAGCCAGCATCTGCGGAACGTTCTCCCTGGGAGAAGTTGGCGGGCAGCACGTGAGCGGGAACAGAAACAGTTTCAATGGCAACGCCCGGCACAAACGATGTGTCGCGTGCAAAAAGTGTGACATGATGCCCACGTTGTCGGAGTCCCAGCGCCAGGTCGGCCAGCAGTGCCTGCGCTCCTCCGAGAAAAGGCTGCACGATAGGAGAAACCAGGGGGGCAACCAGTGCAATATACATCACTCACCTCGATAAAAGGCACAGTTATGCTCAGTTTCGTAGAGCTTCACTTCATAGAGCAGGCCGCCGGGAAGCGCGTCTGCCAGTCGTTCCCAAAATTTAATGACCAGCAATTCTGTTGTCGGAATGCTCCCTTCCAACCAGGGAACATCATAGTTCAAGTGTTTGTGATCCACCCATTGTATCACCTGCTCATGCATGGCTGCTTTCAAAGTGGTCAGGTTCAATACCATGCCGGTTTCTGGATCAGGAGAGCCTTGTATCGTTACTTCCAGCACGTAGTTATGTCCGTGTCCGTTCGGGTTAGCGCACTTATCATAGAGGGCATAATTTTCTTCATCGCTGAGCTGCTTGCTCCACAAACGATGCGATGCGCTGAAACTTTCGCGCCTTGTCAGGTAAACCATCGGTTTGTCCCTTATATGTCATGCATGTGTTATGCGTTGCTAAAAATCTCAAGGTTGGTTCCGCTAAGCATACGTCCTGAATCATCGGCCAGGAACAGCAAAATCTCAGCCATATCATCTGGAGTCATGCCAGCCTTCAAGTGCGGCGCGGCCTGTTGCAGCATCTCGGTATCGACCGCTCCAGGACTGACGGCGCAGACACGAATATTGTAGGGCCTCCCCTCGACGGCAAGAATCTCGCTTAAACTCGCGACCCCCGATTTCGAGACGTTGTACGCGCTCAACCCCGGGAATTTCTCTACTCCTTTTACGCCCGAAAGCGAAGAGATGTTGACAATCACTCCGGAACGCTGCGCAGCCATGATACGAAACGCCTCTCGACAACACAGGAACGTGCCACGCAGGTTGACGGCGATCACGCGATCCCAGGTAGCCGTATCCATTTCAACAAATGGACGCACCGCCACTATTCCCGCGCAATTCACCAGAATATCGACCCGCCCAAAGGTCTCCATGGCCCGTTGGAAGAGGCCCTGCACATCTTCTTCAATCGAAACATCGCCCGCGATAGATAAGGCTGTATGACCTTCGTTTACTACTTCTGCTGCAACTTCTTCTAATGCGAAAGCCGTGCGGCTAAAGAGGACGACGCGTGCACCTTCGCGCGCGAAACGTAGCGCGGTAGCCCGGCCAACGCCGCGTCCTGCGCCTGTTATAATGCTGACACGATCTTGTATGCTCATAGTAAGGATTATAGCACCGTTCGGGTATTGAATGAGCATTATCTGCTTCAAGATCAAGCACGTTTCGAAGCTCTTGAGAGGTGCAGTGAGCAAGGCATGATGTTCTGTAACAAATATTGTGGATTTTTAACTCTGGGAGAGTTGGTCAGATTTTTCTATGACTTAGAACGTGCATCAAGGAGTTTGATGAGTCCTTCTTGGGAGAAACAATGGTCGGTGGAAAGTGCTTCTGTCATGCCAAAGTTCTTCATGATGATAATACTGCTGGCATCTACTAATGACCATGTTTTGTCGAGACGAGCTTCAAGCAGTGCCCATGCCCTATTGTCTATGGTTCGCTCTATATGGACTACCTCAACTGAGACGTCACTTTTAATCTTATTGATGGCCTCAATCACCTTTGGGCGAGGCAAATGAAAGTGGCTCGACGTTAGCAGTGCAACCAATTCGTGAATAATGTAATTGGTTGTGACGAACTTTCGCCGTTGGATTATTGCCTCCTTCATAAGGATCTCTACCTTATCATGAAGGAGGTCTTTACTAACAACCAGATGATATGCCCATCCAGAGGTGTCAACGAATAAATCTCTTGCTTTTGGCATAGTTCTCTAGAGATACATCTCCGCTATATATTCATCGTGTTTATCAGCCCATCCAGGCTCATCGATTTCAAATATCCCTGCTACTTGAAACAGTGGGCCATTCAGCAGCTCTTGTAAAGTTGGCGTTGGCTTGAGAACAAATGGTCCTTCAATTGTACCACTCTCTGATGAGATAATGGCAGTTATTGTGGTGGATTGGGTATGTCGTTGTTCAGGTGACTCGTGAATGAACTTTTTCCAAGAGGGAGTCGCCTTGTTTGTTGAACTAAAGGGTATAGAGCCTTCATTTATTGGAAGGAATGCGATATAAGCCGATGTTGCTCCCAATTGGTAAACATTAGGTATGATACTGGAACTACTCATTTCCGCTTACCTCCTTAATTGCTTGTTTCTGTACGCTGTCGTTGCAACTCGTCTACTAACGCCGTTTGCTGGTTGTATTGATTCGCCATAAGTTCTAGAAACTTTTCCATGTTGTCGCGTGATACAGCGAAACGATAGATAGGCTGAGCTATGACATGGCCGACTTCCTGTATTGTTTGCAACTCTTCTCGGTCTGGAGGCACAACTACGCCCAACGTAAAGAAAAACTCATCACTACTTGAGTGAATACCCATTGCATTAACATGTAATATAGGTAAGTTGGAAGCGTCGGCAAACTTAACATTTAACGGCGTTGGTATAACTTTTGGTTCTTGTTGACTCATTCTTTTTCCTCAACTGTAGAGATCGATGTATCAGGTATAACGAATTCTTTTCTATCTTACCACTACATCGTACCATATTGGCAGTTTGTCAGAAAAATAAGACGTTGCTGAGATATAAGGAATTCTGTTTTGCTGTCAACTTTGCTGCAGATTGTAGGGATTTGTCCTATAAAGAAATGGTAGCCCCTTTGCAGGGACGCCAAAGACTATCGAAAATCCCAACAACTTGAGCGTAAGGCACTTGTTGAAACAATTTGGCATCTGCTATAATGTTCTGCAATGTATTATTTAGCGCAATATAAGGCAACGTGCCGCATCATGACGGTAGATACTCATTGGGCGCAGCAGGGGGCAGCATGACAGCGAACGCCAGACTACAGGGTTCACTCGATGAATTTGGCCTGGTGGAAGTCTTGCAAATGATGGAATTTGGCAGCATGACGGGCGCCATTCACCTCAAACAGCAATCCACGGAACGCATTGGCATTGTCTATTTCAAGGATGGCAAGCTCGCGAGTTGCTCCGAACTCGATCCTGGCGCGTTGACGCTGGGGGATATCTTGCAGCAGCTGGGCATGGCCAATAAGCAGCAGATCGACCAGGCCTTCTCAATGCAGGTGCAGGACCCCTTCGGCAAGCGACTAGGTGAACGCCTCATCGAAATGGGAGTGATCGGCGAACCACAACTGCGCGAAGCGCTGCGTACCAAAGCCCTGTGGACGGCGCGTGAACTGGGACTGTGGAAAGAGGGAACCTACGAGTTCGTCGCCAGTCCCACGGGTCATTCTAAATCGATCCTGCCCTATGGAGAGGAGTCGCTTAACCTTGAGGTCATGGGCGTAACGATGGAGATGGTGCGCTACATCGACGAGTGGCAGCAGTTAAGCCCATTCTTCCCCCAGGGGATGCATACCGCGCTGCAATCTGCTCCATCTATCCCCTATCCCATGCAAGTCGATATGCGCACAATGGAATTGCTGGGCGGCATCAATCGTCAACGCACGCTGCGGCGTATTGCCAGCTCCATCCGCCGTCCCGAACTGGAAGTCGCGCGAGATATTGCCCGGCTCATGCAGCATAAATTTGTCAGAGCCGTCTACCAGCCGGAGAGAGCCGCGTACTTTGGGACAAATGGTATTGGACGTGATAACGTTCACCTTCCCGGTCCCGCCGAACGCTTGCGCATGGAAAGCTTTGAACTACTCAACCTCATCAGTCGTATGGAACAGGAATGGAATCGCCGCCGCACGCCGGAGGAGCAATTGTCCGCGCTGGTCGAATTCGTCAACTGGACGATGGATGCGCTTACCGACACCTGCAGGGCTAACGGAACCGAGCTCGACCCCAACACCCTGGAAAACCTGCTGACGCGCCATAATCTCCGCTACATGGGCAACTACCTCTTCATCATCTATAACAACACCATCGACGTGGAGAACTTCACCCTGCTGTGCCACGAGGTACTGGAGGGCGATATCGTCAAAGCTCACGACTTCTTTGAGGAAGCCTCGATGGTTCTCCAACGCATCCTGTTGTGTATCTTCGACTCCATCAATTGCCGCGTTGCTTCCCTCCACGAGCGCCTCGAAAATCAAGAGGTGTGGGAAGCTATGTTCACCCAATTCGGTTTGCCACGAGGATGAACAATACTACTCATTAAGCAGCATAACTCCTCTAATTCTCTCTCCTCCCGCCTTACGGAAGTTTTCTGTTTAACAAAAGTAAAGTGATCTCATGCATTGTTTTTGGGAAAGTTAAGTGGTAAAACTATATTCATCAATACAGAATAAGCATTCTTCTGTCGATTGACTAAACGTATTGAAAGGCGAATATCTCGTAGGAGATTCCTCTGTTGATACATAAATCATAGCCAATTGTTGTATTTCCAACAGAGAGAACCCGCGTATCTATCACCCAACTGCAATGCCATGTTTATGAAGCGAGGTGCGATATGTCAAGCGGTAGAGACAAGATAGTGTTTTATTCAGTTGTTCTTGGCGGGTTAGCGTCTATTGTCACCATTCTGGCTTTCTTTGGTGTCGTGCACTTCCCGTTTATTGCGGGTGGCAATA
>VBFM01000378.1:0-4541 GCA_005882595.1 Chloroflexota bacterium | reverse complement strand
TACGTCCGCTTTCTGATTCCCTGGGAATCGATGATACCTTTTGTCCTCATTGTCGCCAGCTTCGTCGCTATGTGGATGGCCTTTCGCCCCACGGCATTGAAGAAGCGCGTGGGAAAATCATCTGCGTCGCAGAGTCGCCCCCGCCGCTGGCAACGCATCGTTCTGGTCATGGTCCTCCTCACCTCTATCGCTGGTGGGATTGAGTTTGGGCGCTCCATCGCCATGGGCTTTTTCATGCCGCCTCAGTATACCAACGACGGCACGTCGATCGACACAAATGCGGCATCGCTCCTACTGGAGGGGCGTAACCCCTACACCGACTCCAGCATTCTCAGTCTCGTGCGTCGCTTCCCCATTCAGCCCTACTGGACCACGCCCCTGCGCCAGGGACAATTGGCAGATGCCCTGACCTACCCTTCTACATGGGAACTGCGCACCATCCTGGATACCGACCTCAAGGCTGGAACCGCGCCTGAGTTCGAATCGAAGGTCAGCTATCCCTCGCTCTCCTTCCTGACACTCTTGCCGTTCGTCTGGCTCAACATTTATAATGTGCTGCCATTCTACCTGCTCTGTTACCTTCTTCTCGTCATTATCGGCTTGAAGGTGGTACGCCCCGAGATAAGGCCCTGGCTGCTCTTGCTCTCGCTGGCCAATGTCTCCATGTGGACTTCAGTCGTCGGCGGCAACGTGGACCTGCTGTACATCCTGTTCATCGTGCTGGCCTGGTTGGCACAGGACTCGCGCCGCTGGTCGGCCATTTTCCTCGGATTGGCCATCGCCAGCAAACAGCCAGCCTGGTTGTTCGTCCCGTTCTACGCCATCATGATCTTGCGCCAGTACAATTTTAAGGAAGTGCTCTACCGCTTGAGCATCGCGGGCATCATCGCCCTGGCCCTCAATCTGCCATTCATTCTCTGGAGCCCGCAGGCATGGTTCGCGGGTGTACTGGCCCCCATCGCCGATCCCATGTTCCCACTGGGTGTGGGTCTGATTGCCGTGAGTTTTACGCCCCTGCTGCCCATTTTGCCAGGCACTGTCTACCTGGCACTCGAGGCCATCGCCATGCTCTTCTGCCTCGGCTGGTACTGGCGCATCTGCAAACAACACCCGGAGTCGGCCATGCTCCTGGCCGTCTTACCCTTGTTCTTCGCATGGCGCAGTCTACCCTCCTACTTCTACTGCGCGGCCTTCCCGATCATCATCTTACAGGCCGCCTACACACTGCCCAATCGCGGCGGTCGCCCACGCAAAGCGCTCCGTCCCGCCTGGCGTTTGCAGTTCGCACCACCCGAAACAAACGAACTCCCCGTGGGCATAACCTCCCACGCCGCCACACGCTTCTTTCACGCCCTGGCCAAATCCATCGTCCCATCCACCAGGGTTCTGAACAACAAGGCAAGCATACAAAGCCAACCACATCATTCCCCAGCGGCAACGTATCTACCCGCCTTACCCTGGATACCACCGCCCAAAAGCATCGCATAGCAAACTACCCCTCTTGCCTCTCATGATACAATCAAAAGCGATAGCAAGCGCAATTACTCATGCATTGCGCCGAAACCCATGAGAGAAGAAAACAACCCATGACATCAAAAAAACCCAAACACCCATTCATCGTACAGAGTGACGATTCACACATACAGAACCTGCTTGAGCAGCGCCACACCATCGCAGAAGAACTGCGCGAGAGCGTCAGCCGCGGGCAAGCAGAAACAGCCCTGGCAGAAATCAGCAGCTCCGCAGAGGCAACCCAGCTAGCCCTGCTCAAAGCCCTCGCGCGACAACCAGATGTGGATGCCGCCGACGTACTGCTGGCCATAAACGAATTGACCCCCAATAAGGCCGTGCGCAAAGAATCCCGCCGCGCCCTGATCCAGCTCGCGGGCAATAAAATCTATCCCAGTTGGACACCGGAGCCGGAAAAGCCCACCATACTTCCCACCACCAATGCCCCGCGCTTCTGGAAAGGTCAGGTCACCCTGATGCGCGAGCAAGGTGAGATAGAACTCATCCTCTGTTGGGAACAAGGTTTCGAGTACGGCGAAGCGCGCATGCTCTCTTTCCTGCTTGACTACTGGCAGGATGGCGTCAAAGACTTTACCATCGAGACCGGCACCAAACGCCACATCGAATCCCATCTCAACGAGCAAGCAACCCATTTCACCATCTCAACTGGCGAAAAGCTCAAATTAGCCGATGCCACGCTCGCTGAGGGACGCCGCCTGCTCCTGGACGCGCTCTCCGTCAACAAGTGGCGAGGCACCACTCCGCATAAAGACTACCGGCATTATCTTCCCACCGTGCAGCAACTGATACTGAACGCCCCTCAATTGGACGAAGACCGGGGACGCACCTTTATCGACCCCGACCTCGAACCGGATGAAATAGCCGCCCACTTTATCGGAGGCTGGTCCCTGGGCGATTTCGGGCTATGCTATGATCTGCTCACCCCTGACAGCCCCATCCGCGAAGGACTCGCGCGCGATGAATGGGTAGAGCGCCGCCGCGCGTGGGCGGATGAAGCGCAGCCCGCGCACTTCGAACCCAGGATCACGCGCGAGCGCGAACACAACCAGAGCGCGCTCTGGCTCCCCGGCTCATTCCTCAGTGATCGCTCCACATCTCGCCGTGAGGTAGAGACCTGCTGGTCGCTCGAACTGAGCGAAACACCCTTGAGTGGCACGCTTCCAGAGATGCCGCTGGGAACCGCCGTCCTCAAAGAAACGGGCAGGCACTGGTTCTGGACCAGCTATACCATCGTCCAGGAGGAAGGCGAATGGCGCATTCAGCGCGTGACCGACGATGGCGCGAACGCCCAGGGATTGCCCCTCGCCGACGTACAGCAGCGCTTGCAAGAGCACGCGGGCGCTATCCAGGATATCCTGAAAAACCAGACTCCCACTGGCCCCGATGCGCCGCGCTATTATGAAGAAATTATCTGGCGCACCACCAAAGCCCTGTACTACCTGGACGCCCTGCTTGTAAAGAATCCCCTGGATTTCGAACTCTATGCGGACGCATTTGGCCGCGCCACCAGTATCGGCATGAACGAACGCGCCTTCATCTACCTGGAAAGATGGGCCGAACACTTCCCCCATCATGCCAGCTATGCCTCCATCTTGCAGCAATTAGGTGCGGTAGCCGCGGTGCTGGCCCAGCAGTACGATGAAATTGAGATGCAAGAACGCGCTGAGCGTTTCTATGACCTCTCTGAAACAACCCTACAAAAAGCCCTGCAAGTCGGAAACCAGACCCTGACGCGCATCCTGCTGGCCGAAGTGAAAGCCTCGCAGAACGCCTACGAGGAGGCTCAATCCCTCCTGCAAGAAGCGTTGGCCTCGGACCCCACACGAGAAGAAGAGGCGCAAATCGAAAACGACCTGGCAAGTATGGCACTGGAACGCGATCTCTACGACGAGGCTTTGCGGCACTTCCTGCGTGTCGCGGAAATCTCTCCCAATTTCCAGCACATCTGGTTCAGCATAGGTCATGCGTACCGCCTTCTCAAGAATACCATCGAGGCCGAAGTCTACTATAAACGCGCCATCGAGGAAGAACCGCAGAATATTGCGGCCTACTCTGAACTTGGCGCGCTCTACCTGAGCAAGAACGAAACGAACAAAGCTTACAAAGTAGTCGAACAGGGTACGCTCCTGCATCCACAGTCCGCGCACCTCCGCGGACTACTCGCGGGTATCATCTTAGATCAAGGCGACCTGCGGCGCGCGCGTGCCGTGCTGGAAGAGGCCGAGCGCATCAACCCCGATGCCGAGATCGTGCAGGCGGTACGCCAGTCCCTGGATTCCATAAAGCGATGAACAAAGAAGCGTCCTCCATCACCTATCACCGCGTCACCCTCGGTGAACTGACGCGCACGGGTGACGCCCTCGCGGACATTCCAGAAGACCTGGAAGACGGCGAACAGCCAACGCACCATCCCACGCGCCGTCTTCCAGTCCCGGCTGGCTTACCAGGGGAAGAAGTGACCATCGCCATCGAAACCATAGTAGCGACGCCCCCCAAACGCCATCGTCGCCGCTGGAAACTGCGTCCACCGCGTGTCTGGATCACCGAGATTCACCGGCCCTCGCCACTGCGGATGCAGGCTCCCTGCCCGGTCTTTGGTGAATGCGGCGGCTGCCAGCTTCAACACCTGGACTACCCGGCGCAGCTGGCCTGGAAACGCGCGCAGGTCGGGCAACTGCTACAGGAAATCGGCCACTTCGACGACCCACCCCTGTTAGACACCGTTGCCTGTGACGACCCTTGGCACTACCGCAACCACATGCGCTTCTCGGTCAATCGCAGTGGACAACCCGGACTCACTGCCAGGGGAACGCACCGCGTGCTGCCCCTCGCTTCCTGTCCCATCGCCCACGAGTACATCAATCGCGCCTTGCGTGTGCTGAGCACCGTACCCAACGCGCGCCCACAGGTCTTAATACGCTGCGGCGCTGCCACAGGCCAGTTGCTGGTACAGCCCCAGCCTGAACCGGCCATAGCCCACCAGCTCCGCGCTACGGAACTTGAACTGCGCG
>VBFM01000377.1:0-4389 GCA_005882595.1 Chloroflexota bacterium | reverse complement strand
TTGTCGTGAACGATCTTTCACCCACTCTTCCAAGAACAAAAACAGTTTTCTGTACCCTTTCAAGAAAGGATCGTGAACGATGAACATAAAGATTGCTCTGCTCCAGATGGCTGCCAATGGCACTGATCAGGCCGCGAATCAGGCAAAAGGTGAAGACTTTTGTCGACGCGCCCATGCCATAGGTGCTGACCTGGCGCTCTTCCCTGAAATGTGGAATGTTGGCTATACTCCTGCCAACCCCAAGCCATCGACTACTCCTGACCTCTGGCAGGCGCCGGAACGATGGTCGGAGGTACCTCCCGTATCATACCCTGACCTGCATCTCACCTGGCAGGGACAGGCGATTGCGCGCGATGATCCCTTCGTCACCCATTTTCAGGCGCTTGCCAGAGAACTCGATATGGCAATTGCCCTTACCTACCTTGAGCAGTGGCCGGGTGCGCCGCGCAATACCATGTCACTGATTGACCGCCATGGTACCAATGTGATGACCTATGCCAAGGTTCACACCTGCGACTTTGATGGCGACGAGGCTTCCCTGACTCCTGGCGACGATTTCTCGGTCGCGGCTCTGGATACCAGGCAAGGAACCATCAAGGTTGGAGCCATGATTTGCTTCGACCGCGAATTTCCTGAAAGTGCCCGCATCCTCATGCTCAAAGGTGCTGAGATTATCCTGGTACCCAACGCCTGTCCGCTGGGCATGAACCGTCTTGCCCAGGCCCGCGCTCGCGCATATGAAAACATGGTCGGCCTGGCTCTGACCAACTACGCAGCTCCGCAGGCCAATGGTCATTCACTGGCTTTCGACGGGATCGCCTATGGAGAGGGAGGCGAACGCGATATGCTGCTGATCGAAGCCGGTGAAAGCGAAGGCGTTTTTCTGGCTACCTTCGACCTGGACGCGCTGCGCGCTTTTCGCTCTCGCGAAGTCATGGGCAACGCTTTCCGCCGTCCTCACCGCTATGGCCCGCTCACCTCCAGCACGGTTGCGCCCCCCTTTGTACGCGTCAATGCCCACGGCGAACAGTACGATTCCTCGTGTAGATAATGAAGAGGCGATGCATCATCCGAATGATGCATCGCCTCTATCAATCAGGTAATCCAGAGGTGGGCCTGACCCACTTTTTACTATTCCCTCGGATAGGGCGATTGCGGCATAGACGGCAGTGGTTGCGGAGGATCCTGGTGTCCATCGGCGGCGCTAGATTCCGCTCTGCGCCTTATAGCATGTAACATTGGCTCAATCAGGTCAATCGGCAACGGGAAGACGATGGTTGAATTTTTCTCAACGGCGATCTCCGTGAGGGTTTGCAGGAAGCGCAATTGCAGGGCGCTGGGCTGAGAACCAATGATATTGGCAGCCTGGGCCAGCTGAGTCGACGCCTGCAATTCACCTTCGGCATGAATGATCTTGGCGCGTTTTTCACGCTCGGCCTCGGCCTGTTTCGCCATCGCGCGCTGCATGGTGATGGGCAACTCAATATCCTTGATTTCCACAGCCGTGACTTTCACGCCCCAGCGCTCGGTATGCTCGTCGATGATGGCCTGCAGTTCGCGGTTGATTTTGTTGCGCTGTGAGAGCAGTTCATCCAGTTCAGATTGACCAAGCACGTTTCGCAGGGTGGTCTGACCAATCTGGGTGGTTGCCTGGATAAAGTTCATCACATTTACCACTGCCGAGGCGGGATCGACGACATAGAAGTAGATCACGGCGGAGACTTTCATTGTCACATTATCGCGTGTAATCACTTCCTGCGGCGGCACAGGCAGGGTAACGATACGCAGATCGACTTTAATCATGCGGGTGATGAAAGGCGGGACGAGGAAGATGCCTGGGCCTTTCGGGCCAATCAAACGTCCCAGCACGAAGATCACACCACGTTCGTACTGCTGCACCACGCGGATAGCCGAGAACAACAGCATCAAGAGAATAATAACGACAACGACAATGATACTGAGAGTCAGAACAGAACCAGAATCCATAAGATTCCTCCTTTGTTACCCCTGGGTGTAGGTAGGGGTAGAGTTTGAGAGTCTATTAAAAGCAGGGGCCACGCGCAAATGCAGCCCTTCTACGGATACAATACGTACCTCTGAGCCTGGATCAACGGACATTTCAGGATCGTCCAGCACAGCCGCCCAGTCTTCACCACCATAATCGACCCTTCCTTCCGGCGCGAGAGGCGTCAATGCGATAGCATTCGCGCCAATCATGCCCTCTCTCCCCGTGTTTACAGGCTTTCGACGTGTGCGTATTACCATGGTGACAATGTAGAAACCTAACAGGCCAACCACGGCAGCCGTCGAAAAGACGAGCGCAGTGTTTACCTGTGGTCCCTGGTAAGGCCCGCCGCTGTTGAAGAAAAGCAGCGCGCCGAAAATGAGCGAAACAACCGCTCCCACGGTGAGTACACCATGCGTGGTCAACTTCAGATCTAAGATCAGCAGTATGAAGGCCAACACCATTAATGCTAACCCTGCCCAGTTGGGAGAAATTGATCCCGCGGCAAAGAGGAAGAGGATCAGCGCAATAGCGCCAGTTACGCCGGGTAGAATGGCGCCGGGATGCGAGATTTCCACGAAGATGCCGACCATGGCTACAATAAAGAGCAGGAAGATGACATTAGGGTCGAGCAAAAGGGAATAGAGGCTATCCACCAGCGAGGTGTTGATGTTTTGTATGCTCGCTCCTGCTGTGTGCAGTGTCGTCATCTGACCAGAAGTGAAAGTCACGGTTTTGTTATTCACCTGCGAAAGCAGGTCGTTTAAGCTCGATGCCCGCTGATCGATAATCCCCTGGTCAAACGCCTGTTGATCTGTATACGAAGCAGCATTAGTAATCATCTTTATCGCCGGGTCAAGTCCCGTACGGTGATAGCCATTCTGAATGCTGGTCATATCGGAAACCAGGACGCTCTCGATCTTCGCCTTTTCCGTGCTGCCGATGTCGCCGCCCGTACTGGTGACAGGACTGGACGCGCCAATGGTGGTGCCAGGAGCCATCGCAGCTAGCTGGGCAGCCAGGGTGACGAAGGCCCCGGCGGAAGCGGCAAACGCACCTGTGGGTGAGACGTAGGAGATAATCGGAACTTTGCTATTGAGTTCTGCCACCTTCATCGATTCCATCGATGCAATATCGCCACCCGGCGTGTTAATCTGGATCACCAGGGCTTGCGCGCCATCGCTTTCGGCGGTATTAATGGAGTCAGTCAGATAGCGCAGTGATGCCGGGCTGATATCGGTATTGAACGTCATTACATCGACATGCGTCGCGGCAGAGGCAGCATGGGCGGGCCTGGCAGTGACGGAAAGGGCTAGGAGTAGAAGCACTACAGCAACGAGCATAGCGGGAAGCAGCGTCAGCGCTATCTTCTTACGATGAGCATGGCGCGAAAACATGGCATTTTTCCTCCTAGATGAGACAACGCGCCTGTTACGCCAGAATACAGGTGTATCATACCATACGCCGGAAAGAAACACGATAACACGAGAATGAACGAATTGCATTGTACATGCCAGCATTTTCCCATTATTAGATATGCATAGCCAGGAACAATAGCTATTTGTTATACAAAATATAGCACATCGTTATGGCAGGTGTCAAGAGAGCACTTCTCGATTTCTGGAATGAAAGATGAGGTGAAAGCCCTGAAATAGGGAGGCAATGATCTTTTTACGCAAACAAAAAGGCAACAACCGCATGGTTGTTGCCCAAGGATATGCTCTACTACCTGAACAGGCGATAGCGGCGGCGTGGCCGACGGACATAGCTTCCCCGGCGATAGTAGTGGCGGGAATAATACCCGTACGCATGGCGATGGGCAAACGCACTCCATATCGCGACAACTATGGCCGCCACGATGATCGAGGTAATGAGTGGAACATGGTTGAGTGTTGGTTCACCAACAAAGTGTATGCCCAGAACCCCCACCACTAGAAAAATGGCGATAAAGCCCAAAATGATGGCCCCAATGATGCCAAATGGGGCACGACGATGAGCCAGCAGCTCACCAACAAAGCCGACCAGCGCAGCAATCAACAGCCAGATAATCAATGCACCAAGTGTAATGACCATGTGTAATACCTCCTTCAAAGGAATCTACATGAGTTTCCTGTACGTAGTATTTACACGTACATGAGGCAATTACATATTCAAACCGCGAGCATCGTTTAGATGATGCAGAGCTATACTGATCTAGGGAAGATGTTTCTCCGTACTATTCAGATAAGCAAGAAGAATTACTCAACAGCATGACGCCCAGAAAGGAATTTGTTATGAGCAGAGACAAGAACACCAATTGGATCCGTCCACTTGCATTGGCTGCGCTTGGCTTCGGCGCCGGTGCCATTTTCGGAGGAGGGAAGTTGGTACGGTCCTACGATTGG
>VBFM01000376.1:0-6202 GCA_005882595.1 Chloroflexota bacterium | reverse complement strand
AGCCGTAGAAATAGCCACTTCCATAGGCGGCTGTATAGCCTCGTGCCTGGCTGGTTCTAAGCAATACCAGCGCTTCCATGATATCGCCTTCATCGAGGGCGACCTGGATCATGAGGTAAGTATTCTGTGTCTTTTTCAAGTAGGCCATAATCTTGGGTCGCAAGTCTTCCCAGCGATCGAGCATTTTGGCAAGCAGGCGTATCTCCTGGTAGTAGGCCAGGACGGGCGGTTGCAATCCTGCCACTTTATCGTTGCGTGCAAGGTAGTGCTTTTTCAGCCAATCCAGCAGGCGTGTATCGCTCGAGGTCTTGGAGCGCTGCCGGATCATCTTCTCGGCTTCGGTATGGTGTCCATGTTGAACGAAGATACCGGCGATGCTCATCAAGTCGTAATCGCCTTCTCTTTCGGCGTCCCGAATTGCTTCTTCCAGTCTGCCTAACGTCAAAAGGCGCTCGACAGCATCTCCTATACGCCCTGTTTCCCGGCAGACACGCAGGTATGCTTCATCGTCCAGATCATCGGCTTCCAGATCCAATAGGAAACCGCCATACCATTGATCGCGAAACCTGGTTCCCCAGCCTGATTTGTCGGGCCTGGCAATCTCTTCGCGAACCCACCCGGCGATCATGCGCCGTTCATCAGGCGAGGCGTGCTTGAGCAGGATATCGGGGGCTTCTTCACCGATGCCAATGCCACCAGCCTTTACATCAAAATTGAAAGCTGTGAAGAGTACCTGCATGATGTGTTCGCGCAATGCTTTGTCATTTTGCACGTGAGACAGGCATGTGTCCAGTTCTTCGACACAGTCGTTGATGACGCCGCCTAACTCACCTTCCTCGTCTTCGTAGGAGTAGAAGTTCTCTATTATGCCGTTTATGATACTCTCGTAGACTGTCACGGCGCTGGCATAATCTCCCTCCTGGACGAATTCGTCGGCAGTTTCCTTCACACTCGACAACTCGTCTCCGACCTCATAGGTATCGCCCCATTCGTAGCCGCCGTGTTGAAACGCGTTATTTACCTGGCGACGGTATATCTCCGGGTTGGCGGCTGCTTGCTGTTTGTTCACAGTTTGCAGCAATGACTCCAATTCTGGTTCGCGGCGCAACATCTTTTTGATCAGCGAGATGAGTTCTGCTTTAGTACTCTGTTCCAGCAGTTGATCTACTTCAGGCTGTTCGAGGAATTTTTCGGGGTCATGTATCCACGTCAGCAATAAGGCGGCGACGTGTTTGCAATGGCCTCCCAGGGGGCAGGAGCACTGGTTACTCACGATACCGGCATTGTTGAATGCCACTTCAACACGGTACGCTTGTGAACGCGAGCCCTGGCAGCGTGCCTTCAAGGCCATGCCCTGTTGCCTCGAGTTAAAGATGGCGTCGCTATTGTAATGGGTTTGTCCACGCTGGAAACTTGCGGGGTCTATAATATTGCGAATGTCTTGTTCTGTGATGGTTGGGATGTTGTTCATAAATCGCCCCTTTTGTATGCTGACCTGCTGCTATACGGCGTAATGGTAACACAAATGTGGGTAGATTGCAGCTTTTAGCAGATACAGGTAAAGGGGCGAGTTTTGTGCACTTACTGCTCAATCTCCTTCTGCTCATCGAATGAGGTAACAAGCGTAGCGTGAGAGACGAACATCTTCTACTTCACGCCTGCCACCTTTGCCCAGATTGATCATATTGCGCACCTGCGCAATATGATCTGAAACGGCTTGTCCGCTATTCTTACATGCCTCCTCTGCTTTGAGAATAGCCTTTTGAAAGTTGCGATAGTTTGTAGCATAGCCAAGTATTTTCGCGAGGTCACGGGCTGACCAATACTCGTTGCTATTGATTGAAGAATAAAACGGATCTTACGCAAGCTTGCTGATAGTGGAAAGAAACACTTCCGTTGGAAACGTGCCGAGGTTCTCAGCAAGCCAAACGGCTTTTTCGACTCAAGTGAGCCACTACCCTCCATTGTACCTCATGCAGTGGCACCTCTTGCTCCTTGTCTTCGCTCTGCTCCTTTCCCCATCAAACCTCAACGGTTTCGATGAGCCTACACCACTTGAGGAGACGATGACGGGAAGTCATACACCTTGCGCAATTCGTGGGAAGAGTCAGGTTATTGGACGAATGACACCTTTTGGCATTATACTTGATGCTGAAGCGGTTATTGTTAGTTGGAGCAGGAGTACACCTATGACCACTTTTCCTGAATCGCACCGGGACCTCCTCAAAGCGGAGGTTGCCATGCTGGCCACGATTGGGCAAGATGGATATCCGCAAGTCACAGCACTCTGGTTTTTGTTCGACGAGGACGCGACACTCAAGCTGTCGCTCAACAGCACCCGCCAGAAGGTGAAAAATCTCCAAGCGCATCCGGAATGCACATTCTTTATCCTTGACACGGCCAATCCGTACCGTACGCTGGAGGTCCGAGCGCGGGCGGAGATCATGCCTGACGCGGATTATGCGTTTGCCAAGAAATTGGGTGCCAAATATGGTGGAGCCGATCTCAGTACCAACGACCGTCCGGGTGAGACGCGTGTTGTCATATCGCTCCAGCCCATCAAAGTGAATACATGGGGGTAGGTGAGCATCGGCTCTGCGCCGCGCCAGGTTGAGTTGCAAAAACGCCGCTGCTCTGACTCTGTCTCACTTTATGTGAAAGCTGTAGTCTAGAGTGAGAGGAAGTAGACCCGCCGAGGCTTCAGAAGTGGGTCTCCATCAACGTGGATTTTCTCAGTGACCTCTTAATCACGCAAAGTGAGACAGAGCCGTTTCTTCCTGTATTTTACATTTGTACGCCTGACGTTGTCGTTTTCCCGCGTCGGTGACCATGCTACGTCCGCCTGTTTGCTCCTCTTTCTTCATCGCTACAACCGAGAGCACGCCATCCTGTTCAAGTGAGCCACTACCTTTTTCGACCTTCTCTGATCAGTTGCTTGAATCAGCAAACCTGCGTAAGATCCATAACTTTTCGTTCAAATTAATAATGCCCTACCAAGTAAGCCGGTTTTGCCCTCTGGGTGTAAATTTCATCTAAAACTGTCGGAGAAAAAGTGAACAGAGCCATATCTACGAAGTTGTAAATGTTGGGATTTGGTGAGTGAAAATCGGATAATTCGGCGAGCGAAGATTGGTTCCCTCCGCTCCTTGCCTGTGCTTCTCGAATAGCCTCACAAGCCAGGAGAACAACCTTTCTTTCTGAACATGTGGCCTCTGTGTTTGCTCATGTAATTGTCGTATTTTCGCTCACCAAATCCCAACATTTACAACTCGGCCATCTCGAACTTCTTCATCTTTCGTGAATATTGCTTCTATGACTACGTGAAGTTTACCTTTGAGTCGCTTTTTGACTCTCTCCCTCTAAAAATTGTTTGAGCGTCAGTGGCTGGATGTATGGATAGCGATCGTTCTGGAGATTGTCTAGCTTTCCTTTGCCTGAGACTAACGCGTAGTGGTACTGCTGACCCAGATATTCATGGGGAGAGCTTGCCGTCCTCTTTTTTTGCTCAATCCAGTCCTTCAGTTCTTGCACACTCCCCAATCGCCTTTCGGTGAGATGGCGTCCAGTCGTCTCCTGATAAATTGCCAGGAACTCTTTCATTGTCAAGACATCACCAGCCACCTCAAACACCTGGTTTGCCAGAACCGGGTCAAGCACTGCTTCAGCCGTGTATCGGGCCGTATCATGTATTGTGGTGATATCGAAGGAAGTTTCGCCATCGCCCCAATAGCTAAAGGTTGAGTTTTCCTGGTCAATCAGACCACCCCAGGGCGAGACTTCTACCTCTGTGAAGGCACCATTGAGCATGAAGGTGTGAGCCACCGGGCTGGCCTTTAGCAACTCTGCAAATTGGCGGCGAATATCCGAGTTATCATTGTCACCTTCGGCTAACTTGAAGTAGTTCATGGAAAAATCCGATGGCACAAAACGGCGTACTCCGTTCTTCTCGGCGGCTCGCAACAGGTTCTGTTGACCTTGCACGATGATATCAAATTCACCCTGTACTGCCGAAATAACGGCAGGAGCTCCTTCAGTAGCTTTTAGCAGGCTTTCCATGTTGTTCAAATCACCTTCCACCACTTGCGCCCCACGTGATTGAAGCTGCGCCAAATGTTGCGCTGACTTTGGGGAGGAGGGATGCAGTGACCGCGTGAGCACCATCACCTCGACGTTCTTCTCCAGTAAAGCATGAGCAATCTTTGATCCGAGCATTCCGGTCGCACCTGCAACCAGGACTGAATGAGCCATGGAAAAAATCCTTTCTTTATTAAAGACAACCGAGAGGAGAGATGAGCTTTCGTTCTTTGCAGGAGGGGCAAAGGCCTTCCAGACGGTAGCTATCAATTGGTCAGGCAATTGGTCAGGCAAAGAACCTCCACTAACCAACCGCCGAGAAAAAATGGGGCTAATCAGCAAGTCCACTACCGTTCAATATCCAGATCCTTTATGCCTTGAGTCACACTGACCTTGCACGATGCCCCCTCCTGAGTAGTTCCCATCCCATTTTTCTCGAACCCGAAATGTCTGCTTGACCAGCGGGAGTGCAGAGCCGGGATTTGGGGGGTCCCCAAAGGGGCTGGCGCCCCTTTGAACCCCACAAAAGATGTTGTACGGACTCCGCGAAAATGAAGGATGACTCAGAAAGAGTTGTGATTCCAGCAAGAGAGAAGCGGGTCTTAGGTTCACGATTGTGGGAAGCCTTGCCCTGGGATTAACGGTGTAAGTTGCTCAATGTCGTAGCGCTTTCTCAAGGCGGCTATCACTTCTGGATCAGGCGACCCACCTCTCTTCAGGAGTGCTAAAAGTTCTTCGAAATACCCCTCGTGACCGGCTGGGGCAGCCTGGAAGAACATACGGGCTGGAGTCGTTCCCGGGTTTGCGAATGCGTGCGGGCAGCCGGGTGGAACAAACATCAGGGATCCTGGTCCTCCGCGGAATACCTGCGCTCCCGTGTGCGATTGCCATATCCGCCAATTTTCGGCGGTCCTCGTAACCGGTTCAAAAGCGAAGAGATCGAGCTCGCCCTCAAGGATATAGAAGAGCTCCTCTTGTCGAGCGTGTACATGGGCACCTACATCATATCCTGGTGGGACGATTATCTCGAAACTAGACGCGCTTGCCGCTTGCTCGGTGCCTACCTTGAGCGTAATGTCTGCTCCGAGAGATCTGCCTTGCCCAGGTGGGAGCATAAGTCCATCACTCATAGTCTGTCTTCTCCTGATCTGCTATCTCGGCTTGGCCATTTGCCAAACCATCGATCAGAGTATAAACTATATAGTTAGCTATAAGGTCAAGTCTTTTTGGGAAGGAAATAGGTCATGTTAATCAAGGAACTGGCGGAGAAGACCGGTTTAACGCCTCAGACTATTCGCTTTTACGAGAAAGAGGGATTCCTCGATACGCGCTATATACGGCGTAGGGAAAATAACTATCGGGACTATTCCGAGGATGCAGTGAGACACCTACTGAACCTCAAAGCGGGTCAAGCAGCAGGTTTTACCTTAGCGGAACTCAAACAATATAGAGAAGCAGTTGAGACAGGTGAGGTGGCGACTCAACAACAAGTTACGTTTCTTCACCAGAAGATTGATGATATCAATGGGACCATAGCAGAATTGGAGCGGATACGAGCACACTTGACGACGTTAATCCAGATGAAAAAAGTGGGATCTTTTTGTATCAGAAGGCATGGTAAATGCCCTCAATAGTGGGCAGATGTTGCCCTTTGGGCGGACATTTTGCTGCCCTTTGCCAAAATGTTTGGTTCAGACGCAGGTTTGCCGATTCTGAGCATGGATTGGATGAGGTCGAAAAAAGGATAGTAGCTTCGTGAGCTGGTTGCTCATCACCCAATACAAGAGCTTTCATCCACCATCAGCCAACCTGCGTAAGATCCATATCTTTTCGTTTTTGACTTGTTTCTTTTCATCAGATGGGAAAAAGAGAGCAGAAACTAAGATTGGCGATGGGGAGAAAAGAAGAGGTCGAAACTCAGGAAAAGATATGAGGCAGAGTATGCTTCTTTTGTTCGCTTCTGTTTATTATACCGTTGAAAATTTATGCGTCAGGAGGAGAAAATTATTCGACAAACGACAAAACCACAAGTCATACTGTAAAGCAAATGCGGGTTTGGTTATTATTACTCATCTATGAGTATGTATATTTCATACAAGGAGACCATTGGAAACCTATGCAATTGGTC
>VBFM01000375.1:0-5465 GCA_005882595.1 Chloroflexota bacterium | reverse complement strand
AGCGGGGATCAGTCCCCTGGCCCCAGTAGAGTTTGACATGGAGCAGATGCGCCGCAAGGGTTTGATAGGATGATAGCATGATTCATTTCTACGCGTTAGCAACGCTGGACGATTCTCAGCGCAAGCGCTTATTGCGCCGTGCAGAGACGCAGATCGATGAACTCACCGAGCGTGTACGCCCCATCATACAGGCGGTACACGAACGGGGTGACGAAGCGCTGCTTGAGTTTACAGCACGCTTTGACCGCGTGCAGCTTCCACCTGAAAAGCTGCGGGTGGGCCACGATGAGATCGAGCAGGCTCACCATGCGCTTGACCCCTCGGTATACGCAGCTATTCAACATGCCATTCGCAACGTCCGCACGTTTCACGAACGCCAGATGCCCCACGAGCAGTGGTTCACCCAGGTAGCGCCGGGAGTGCTGGCCGGGGAGAAAATTACGCCCATTACCTCGGTGGGGCTGTATGTGCCACGAGGGAAAGGAGCCTTTCCCTCGGTGATGTATATGCTCGCAACGCCCGCCAGTATAGCAGGCGTTCCACGTATTGTCGTCTGTACTCCGCCCGCGTCCGATGGAACGGTTGATCCCGCCTCGCTGGTTGCCGCCGATCTGTGCGGTGTGCACGAGATCTACCGCGTGGGAGGAGCGCAGGCCATTGCTGCGCTCGCTTATGGCACGGACACCATCGGTCGAGTCCATAAAATTACCGGCCCGGGGAGTGGCTACGTGGCTGCCGCCAAACGGTTGTTATATGGGACGGTTGACGTGGGCTTACCCGCGGGTCCCAGCGAGTCCATCATCCTCGCCGATGCCAGCGCCGACCCGGAGTTACTGGCACGCGACCTGTTGATCGAGGCCGAACACGGACCCGATTCCTCCAGTCTGCTAGTAACCGATAGTCGCTCCCTGGCCGAAGCGGTAATGGCCTTGCTTCCTCCCAAAATGGCGGAGCTTCCAGAATGGCGGCAAGCTTTTTGCCGGACAGTGTTCGAGGAGCCACAGGGTACCGGCGGCATCGTGCTGGCGGCCAATATGGATGAAGCCATCGCTTTTGTCAACGAGTATGCCCCGGAGCATCTCTCAGTCCAGGTGAGCGAACCCTTCGCGCTCCTGCCCAGGTTGAGGAATGCAGGCGAGATATTGCTTGGTCCCTATACCCCGTTCTGCACCGGCAACTATTGCGTGGGAACCAACGCGGTACTGCCCACAGGTGGCTTTGCCCATACCTTCTCCAGCACAACTGTCCACGATTTCCTGAAAAGAACCGGTATTGCGTATCTCACTGCAGAGGGATATCCCCCTGTGAGCGAAACGACACGCATCCTGGCAGAATTTGAAGGGTTCCCCGCGCACGCCAACGCCGTCACCAGGCGCTTTTCCTGAGATATTGGATAGTACACTACAAGAAGGGAATCATCGCAGCGTTCCCTCCTGGCGAATATACTCGATGATACCGCCCGCAGCTACGATACGCGCTACAAAGGGGTCCAGCGCCTGAGATTGAAATGTTTGCCCCGTAGTCGTATTACGAATAACTCCGCTTGCCAGGTCTACCTCTATCTCCTGTCCATCAGCGCTGGCTACTACCGCCTCTTCGCAGATCAGCACAGGCAGGCCGATATTGACGGCGTTGCGGTAGAAGATGCGCGCGAAACTGCGCGCGATGATCACCTGAACGCCGCACGCCTGTAAAGCGGCAGGAGCATGTTCGCGCGACGAGCCGCAGCCAAAGTTGTGACCGGTCATCACGACATCCCCCACCTGCACCTGTTGAGAAAACTCCGGCAGCACCTCACAGAGGCAGTAGCGCGCCAACTGCGCACGGTCGGTCGTCACATTATAGCGACCGGGAATGATCACATCGGTATTTACGTTATCTCCAAGCATCCAGATACGGGCCATTTGCGTTGGTTCCTTTCTAACATTGGAGGGCGCGATAAATCGGGCCCCTACAGGAAATATCTCGGATCGGTAATATGCCCGGTCAGCGCGGTCGCGGCAACCGTAGCCGGGCTGCCGAGATAAATTTCAGAGGTGGGATCCCCCATTCGCCCTGTAAAGTTACGGTTCATCGTCGTCAATGCGCGTTCACCGGGAGCGAGGACGCCAAAGTGTCGCCCAATGCAGGGGCCACAGCCGGGAGTACCTACCGATGCGCCGGCCCGCGCGAAAATTTCTAGATAGCCCAGGCGCATCGCCTCAAGGTACACTTCGCGCGAGGCAGGAATCACCACCATACGCGTCTGGGGAGAAATGGTCCTTCCTCGTAAGATGTTGGCAGCGATCTCCAGATCGTCAAGACGCCCATTGGTGCAGGTGCCGAGAAACACCTGGTCGATCTTCACATGCTCGACTTCCTCAACCGGCACAACATTGTTGACATCCGGCGGGCAGGCGATCAACGGCTGTAGCTGCGATGCGTCGATCACTACGACACGTTCATAGCCTGGATTGCGCGGCGCGAGCATGGGATACTCGCGGTCAGTACGGCCGCGCAGCCACTCGCGAGTCGTTGCATCAGGCGCAACCAGCCCCGCCTTACCACCCATTTCAATCGCCATGTTGCACAGGGTGAAGCGCTCGCTCACCGATATCTGCTCAACCAGTCCCCCCGTGTATTCGATGGCGCGATAGTTGGCGCCGTCAACACCTAGATGGCGCACCACCTCAAACGTCACATCCTTGGTGTACACACCAGGCGCAAGCCTACCCTCCAGGCGCACATTGATGGTTTGTGGAATACGAAACCAGGCGCGCCCCGTTGCGTAGGCCACCCCGATATCGGTAGAACCCATGCCGGTGCCAAAGGCGCCTAGCGCGCCATAGGTGCAGGTATGGCTATCAGCTCCTACGATGATGTCACCGGGGATAACATAGCCGCGCTCCGGCATCACCTGGTGGCAGATGCCCTCCTGCAAGATGGTGATATCCTGTTCCTGCGCGAATGTGCGGATATCGCGATGTAGCGTGGCCGCCGCAATAGTGGCCGCCGGTATAATGTGATCGAAGACGATGTGCGACCTTTTTGCATCAAAGACACGTCCACCATCCTGCCGGGTCAGTTTGCGAAACGCCTGGATTGCCAGCGGCGTCGTGGTATCGTGACTCATCACGCGGTCAACATTCACGACGACCGTCTCGCCTTGCTCTACAGCGCGACCAAGCTTGTAACTAAAGATTTCTTCGACTAGTGTTCCCATACGAAACTCCTTCCTTCCTGGTACAACTGATCTTATTCCGAACCGGCAACGAACTGCGTTCTAGCTTCGCTCAGCCGGTCGGTAACGTAGTAAGTAGCAATAAATGCATCTACTTCCTCCTGAGAGAGCGAACCACGTTCGGCCCGCTCTCTCAGAGCCGAAGTAAGATTACCGATCTCTTCGTCGCTCAGGTGCAAACCCAGTGTTGCGGCGCGGTGCCCAACCGCGTGTCGCCCTGTGAAGCGCGAACCTGTATCGACATAGCGTGCCAGTCCAAAATCGGCAGGATCGAGCACCTCATATGAGCGAGGATTGCACAGCACTGCTTTTGTATGCACACCTGCCCTGTGCGTAAATGCGGATGGCGCGGTGATAGGTGCGTTGAAAGGAATAGGCAGATTGAGGCAATCCGCCACAAAGCGATCGAGCGGGGCCACCTGGGTGAGATCATACTGCGCCGCCAGTTCCGGGTAGTGAAAATAGAGATGCGCGATCAGCCCGCTGAGCGAGGCGATACCATTGCGCTCCCCAATGCCCATCACTGTGACGTCGAGGCAGTCCGCGCCCGCCTCCAGCGCTGCGGCGGTATTCGCGATGGCACATCCAAGGTCATTGTGACCATGAAACTCGATACCGACATGTGGATAGCGTTCAGCGCAGAGGCGCACCAGTTGTTCAACCTGGTGCGGCGTGGCAATACCAACCGTATCCGGCAAGCCAATGCGCTGCACACCAGCCTCGACAACCGCATCAAAAACGGTCAGCAGATCAACCAGGTCGCTGCGAAATGCATCTTCGGCGGAGAAGCGCACGTAGCGTCCGGCCGCCCGGATGCGATGGATGAGCGGCACGGCATCGGCGATGATACGATCGATGTCACGGCCATGACTGAAGGTACGCAGCGGCGCTGATGTCCCGTAAAAGAGATTCAGCCCGAAAACAGGTGTATCCAGTGCGGCCTCTATATCAGCCTTAACGCAACGCACGTGCGCCACGATGTGGGCGTGCAGGCCGATTTCACACAATGCATACGCGGTCTGTCGCGCCTGTCCCGAAACAATCGGCGAGGGAATCTCTATGAATGCCACGCCGACTGCATCCAGCAAGCGCGCTATCGCCAATCGTTGTTCAAAGGTAAAAAAGGCCCCGGCAAACTGCTCGCCTTCGCGCAGCGTCGAATCAAGAATTGTAGGGACAGCTGTGGGGTCTTGTGCTTGTTCTGATCTCATCATATCATTTCTCCGTTCAGTGCGAGTTCCTCCAGCACCGTTTCAAGTACATCGACGGCCTGCATGTATTCGGCGACGTGTATATGCTCCTGGGGGGTGTGATCCAGGCGCGCATCACCCGGCCCGTATGCGACGATGTTCTGTCCCCAGGCTGGCCCGACCACGTTCATATCCGATGTACCCGTCTTTTGCTTGAAGACGGGTTGTCCTCCGGCGGCGCGGATAGCTGCGATAAAGCTTCTTGCGAGCGGTGTTGAGCGCATTGTTTGAAAGGCCCGCTCCTCTCCCGAAAAGCAGAGATTGACTTCATCATCATTGGCCCACTGCTCCAACTGTTTGCGCAAAGCTGCAATGTCATAGCCGGGAGGCAGGCGGTAGCCGATGCAGAGTCGCGTCTGTTCTTCAAATCCATCCTGGCTGCTGTTGATACTGCGCAGTGAAGGCAGAAGCGCGGCAAAGGCGGAGTCTGCCGCGTGCTGCCGGTTCCAGTCGGCGGCATGGTTCCACACGCGATTCCAGAAGCCGATAGCCATTTCACTGCTATTTTGTCGCGGGCCAGCGCTGTGACTCACAGGACGAGCCACACAGCACTCCACCAGCAATCTTCCTTTATAACCGATCGTCACAGCCCGGCTTCCACTGGGCTCTCCGATGATGCAGGTAGCGTTCCACGACTGCACGCGCCCCGCGCGAGGTAACAGCTTCCTCTTCAACCGCGCCAATCACAACCACTGGATGACGGAGCATATCCAGGCATTTAGAATGCGCAAGCCGACCGGCAGCACAAAGAAATGCCGCCAGAGGGCCCTTCGCATCTACCGCGCCCCGGCCATACAGCAGATCATTTTGCAGCCTTACAGGAATGTAGCCACGCACAGTATCCATGTGGCCAAGCAAGACAATGGGCTGTTGGTTTTCCCCACCTTCAAGAGCATGGGTGCTGGCAATAAAGTTGCCAGTATCGTCTATACAGGCATGCAAGCCCATCTGTCTCGCCTGTTCAACCAGGTAGCGGGCCAATTCCCGTTCCTGAC
>VBFM01000374.1:0-4068 GCA_005882595.1 Chloroflexota bacterium | reverse complement strand
CTAACATCTGTAGGGCAGTGACTCCCTGGGTATTAGGTGGCAGCTCATAGACCCTGAGACCCGCGAAAGGAACGCTGAGAGGCGTTACCCACTCACTCTGATGCGCCGCCAGGTCGTCTCGCGTGATCAATCCGCCCTCGCGCGCGAAAAATGTGGCGATCTGCTCCGCGATTGCTCCCAGGTAAAATGCTCCAGCGCCTTCCTTTGCGATAGTGCGCAGGGTTTGTGCCAGCGTGGGGAAGCGGACGATTGCACCAATAGGCGGAACGGTACCATCGGGCAGGAAGTGTGTATGCCAGGAGCGATGAATCCCCTGTCGTGTGCTCATAGTCGTAAGGGCAGCGTGTAAGTCTGGCCCAATAGCAAACCCCTCTTCGGTATACGAGATGGCCGGGGCAAGAGCCTGTGCAAGCCCCAGGCGTCCAAGGCGCTGCTCCGCCTCATTCCACCCGTCGACGCAGCCGGGAACCGTTACCGTGTGAATGCCTAACACTGGCATCGTTGTATAACCCAGATCGCGGTAACGTTCGATAGTTGCCGCTTGTGCGCTTCGCCCACTGCCGTTCAGGCCATAGAGTTTCCCGCTTCTGGCATCATAAATAACCATGAAGACATCTCCCCCCAGACCGCAGACAAAGGGGTAGACAACCTGGAGCATGGCGCTGGCGGCAATTGCCGCATCAATCGCATTGCCGCCAGTTTTCAGCAGATGCAACCCAGCTTCAGCCGCCAGGTAATGCGGTGCGACCACCATTCCCCGACGAGCCAGTGTGAAGGGACGATGTAGGGGGGATGAAGTCACGGTTGGCTCTCCTGTATTCGACTATACATCCGCCGTAACGATGAGGTACCTACCTCCAATGCTTGCTTGCATATTACATCTCTGGTATGCATGAAGAGGTTCTCACCGAATCTGTTTCTGTTAGAGTATACCAGAAAATTACCGGACTATGGAGACTTTCCTGAAAGGGGTTCACAAAGTCGGAATAGTTTTAAAGCGGACTCAAGGGCAGAACCCTTGACAGCAATACTCTCTGTGAGGTGATATAAGTAACTGGCCAGCTTTCGAAGCAACCTGGCACGAACTCATCGAATTGCTCGCTATGCGCGAGCGGGACATAGTTATTTTGTCAGGCGACGTACATTTCTCGTATGCCATGGTCGCACGTCGCACCTTCTTCCCCAGCAGGAGGAGACATGCTGTGTTGTACCAGTTCGTTGCTAGCCCTTTCAGGACGCGGGAAAGTACTGTATTCGGCACGTCTACTGGGAGTAAAGAATAGGGGGCTGGAAGAGATAGGGCTCTAAAAGGATATCCACTCATTCATTATTTCTAAGCTCCTCTTCCTCGACCTTTTCAACCATCGCGGGAATAGATAAACGCCGGTACAATTGGCGTACCTCGATTTCAATATCCAGACTTGTCAGGAAAAAGCTTTGCCCCGCCCCATATTGATAGTAGATCCAGCCGGTACTAGAGCGAGAAAAGACCTCGACGCGCTGAATGATCTGGCTAATAAAGATGATTTCCTGGATAGTCTCTTTTGCCTGATAAAGTGCCAACTTGACAAAGCGATCCGTCATCTCCGTTGATCTTGAGAGTACCTCGACGACGAGTATGGGCGAATCGATGATTTGTGATTCCCCATGATCAGCAGTATCACAGGAGACAACGACGTCAGGTATCAGTGTCTTAGTCGGGGCTACCCGTACCAGTTTATCAGTGACATATGGGCGGCAAACCGCGTCATCGCCCAGTGCCTGGTCAAGTGCTATACCACAGTTAAGCGCGATCGTCGCATGATTTGATGTTCCACCCGCCATGAGGCGAACCTCACCATCATAGTATTCATAGTGCCGGTCAGAGTTGTTGACGAGCAGCAGATACTGCTCAAACGTCATGTACTGCCGCGCCGGTTGCATTGCCATTGAGCACCTCATGTATCCACATATAGGGGTTAGACCATCACATTCATTATATTATCCCCTGGCCAGCACAGTGTTCACATTGATGCTGGGCTACCTATTGTCTTTTTTCAAATGGAAGAATGGAAGGGTTGACAATCCTTTATCATACTCTGTATAGTATCATAGAGGAATGTTATGTTTGTTGATCAATGAAATCAACAATAGTAAGGAAAATGCGGAGCTACCATCATGTGCGAGGCTATTGAGCGATTGATGAGTCTCCTGATTCTAAAAGAGTAATAGGGCCGCACTGTATGGTGAGGCACCGTAGCCTCCAGGCCAGGTCGCTGCTCAGGCAGGGCATGGCCGTTTCCCCCATAAGTACTTAAAGAGCAATGCTGCTCATTGCCCTCCACTGCTGACCTTAGAGCCATTTGCACAACCAGGGGTATTTCCGTGTCATTTGCATACATTTGATCAACAGAAGGTACTTTAAGGAGGAAAGCTGTGATACCCGATCCCGAAGAGACGACGAAGAACTTACTTGGTCTGGGGCCTGGCGAGGGGAGTAAAGTTGAGCACATCAAAGTCAAAAGCCATAACTTGCGTGGGCAGATAGCCGAGGAGTTGGCGCAGGATACCACGCACTTCTCCGAGGAACAGATACATCTCATCAAGTTTCATGGTATTTACCAGCAGGAAGACCGAGATGCACGCCGGGATGCACGCCAGACAAAGTCGGTTGGTGCGGAGAAAGCGTATCAATTTATGATACGCTCGCGTATTCCCGGAGGCGTGCTGACTGCTGAGCAGTACCTGGTACAAGATGACCTGGCCAGCCGCTATGCAAATGGCACGCTGCGTATCACCACACGCCAGGGTTTGCAGTTGCATGGCGTGCTCAAAGGCGACCTGCACTCGACTATCCAAACTATCAACGAGACCCTGCTCTCCACAAAGTCAGCATGCGGCGATGTGAATCGGAATGTGATGGCCTGCCCTGCACCCGTTTCCAACCGAGCGCAGGCACAGGTAGAGGAAATTGCTCATTGCATCGCTATGCGCCTGGCACCACGCAGCAGCGCATATCACGAGATCTGGGTTGATGGCGAGCAGGTGCATACTGTCGAGTCACCGCAGGAAGACGAAGTGGAGCCGATCTACGGCCCTACCTACTTGCCGCGCAAATTCAAGATCGCTGTGGCCTTTCCCGGTGACAACTGTGTAGACATCTACACACAGGACATCGGGCTGGTTGCCGAGCTTGAGGGCGAGCGCTTAGCTGGCTTCACCATACTGGTCGGTGGTGGTATGGGTATGACCCACGGCAAAACTGAGACGTTCCCGCGCCTGGGCACGCCACTCTGCTTTGCTACTGTTGACGAAGTATTGCCGGTGGTGGAGACGATTGTCACAATCCAGCGTGATTATGGCGACCGCCAGAACCGCAAACATGCACGCATGAAATATGTCGTGGAGGAACGAGGTATTGCGTGGTTCCGTGCCGAACTGGAGCGTAGATTAGATCACAGCGTACAGGACCCGCATGCACTTAGCTGGCATAACGTTGAGGATCACCTGGGTTGGCACCGCCAGGGTGACGGCCGTTGGTTTCTCGGCCTCTATGTCGAGAACGGGCGTATCAAAGATGATATGACAGGACAAATGCGTACCGCTCTCCGGCATGCTATTCAGGAATTTCAGCCCGGCATTCGGCTGACCGGGCAGCAGAATATTCTGCTCACCGACCTGACCGAAGCACAGCGCGCACCTTTAGAAGCCCTGCTGGCCCGGTATGGCGTGTCTACTGATCCTATTATGGGCGTACGCCGTTATGCTATGGCATGCCCGGCGCTGCCAACTTGTGGTCTGGCTCTAGCCGAAGCTGAGCGCGTGCTACCAACAGTGGTGCAACAGATCGAGGCTGACCTTGATGCACTGGGTATGGCTGACGAGCCACTAAGTGTGCGTATGACGGGATGCCCCAATGGGTGTGCCCGCCCCCATATGGGAGATATAGGCATCGTGGGGCGCACGAAGGATGTCTACAACATCTATCTAGGTGGTGACTGGTCTAACACACGCATGAATACGCTCTATGCAGCGTCTGTACACCTGAAAGATTTAGCGGCGACTGTACGTCCACTGTTAGTCTTATGG
>VBFM01000373.1:9034-9531 GCA_005882595.1 Chloroflexota bacterium | reverse complement strand
TGCGACATGGACATCTCGGCCTGGCGATGCGAAGTAAGAATAACGCGCCCCCTGTTACGTGGGAGGTCGGCCAGAGATTGACCAAAGAGCAGCACGGCTTCTTCTGCGCTTCTAGCGTGCTTCCATGCTATTCCTGTATGTGCGATATCCAGTACGGTGAGGATATTTCCCGCTTTTGAGTCATACAGGTAGTGATCGACCAGCGTCGGAACGTGCAGACCGGTGGCGGGACGATCTGCCTGGGTCGCCCGCAGAGCCAGGTAGCCATCCTGCGTGGCGGGATCGAGCAGCGCGTGACCCGCAAAATAGATCAGCACCAGGTCATCCGCCTGAGCGCGCACCAGGCAGAGTTCACGCAGCTGGCTCTCGATTTCGTCGCGTGTTGCGGCCTCACCCGCCAGGTAGACCACGTCTTGCGGTTGCCATCCCCCGCGTTCGGGGTCGATCAGCAGCTGGTACAGGTTTTGCGCATCTGCCTGGGCAAAGGGTAGGGGAAT